>JAYWMS010000096.1:0-4863 GCA_035873215.1 Nitrospirota bacterium
CATCATGATTCTCAAGAAGGGGTTTTAACCAATGATGACATTTTGGGGCCTGTTGAATCTCTCTTCTCACATGGCCCATAAAGGCCCCAGGCGAAATCGATATCAGCAGCCGACGGGAATGGTCAAAAAAGCATGCCCTCGCGAAGGCGGTGGGTCCGCTTTGTCACCCGCCCAAACCCAAGGGCGCCAAGACGCCCTTTTCCACGGGCAAGGCCGCAGCCAGGTTGACGCGCGGAGCGTACTCCCAGTACGTGAGCTCGGCAAACTGGCGAGAACGCCGCTGGCGGCTTTTTTCAACATTCCCCTCAAAGAAAAAAGGTTGTCTGGCCCGATCAAGCCACACAACCTCATCTCTTCAGTCAAATATTATACGATGAATCAGATAATCTATGCCCTCATGCTACACGGCCTCCTAAAGTTCTTTTAACATCTTTCGGACTTCATCGGCTCCGGGAAAGTTATCACTAATCTTCAATGCGGTTTTAAATTCTTTCTGTGCTTCATTTTCCTCGCCCCGTTTCATGTGGACCATTCCGAGATGATAATGAATCACAGGATTGTCCTGAAGCTTGCCCACCGCTTCCTGTAGAAGCCGAGCAGCCTTTAAATGGGCATTTTTTTTGTAATAAATCCAGCCCAGGGTATCCGCAATGTTCGGATCATTCGGATTTTGCTTTCGTGCCGTCTGAGCATATGATAGAGCTATGTCTAGTTGTTCGCCTTCCTCAGCGAGGATCCAAGCAAGATTGTTAGCCGCCGGCGCGAATTCCTCATTTACTTTTAAGGTCGCTTCGTAATGTGCCTTCGCATTAGGCACATCCTGACGGCTCTCCGCGATCATACCTAACATCATATGGGCCGGAATGGAATCGGGATTCTTCTGAACAACCTTTTCAAATTCGGCCACTGCGGCATCAACCCGATTCGTACGGCGATACAACTCAGCGAGGTTCATGTAGGATACCTGCAACGCATCACTCAATGAAATGGCCTTCTTAAAAGATTGTTCCGCCTGATCCATTTGCTTGGATTGCATCCATAACCCACCAAGTAAATTATGCAACATGGGATTTCCTGGAACCGTTTTGATCTGTTGTTCGACTCGTTCGCGTGCCTCCTTGTCTTGGCCTTTGGCTAAGTGGATGGCTGCAATCTGAGAAAGGGGTTGGACAAATTCAGGGCTCCCCTTGAGAGCCGCTTCAAAATGTGTCAAGGCTCCCTTCAGATCCTTATCTTGTTGAGCGATTAAACCCAATCGGTAATGACTGTTCGCATCGGTAGAAACATTTTTAAGAATAGCCTCATACACGCGTTTGGCTTTTGTCGTCTCCCCTTTTTGCAAATAGGCTTCGGCAAGTATTCTCACCGCAGCTAGGTTTCTCGGATTCAAACGAAAGGCAGTTTGAGCCTGCTCAATGGCCAGATCAGGCGAACCTTCAGCTAGACGCATACCGGCGAGAGCTGTTCGGGCCTCCGGCATCCTGGGAGCCATTTTGACTGCCTCTGTTAACTCTTGAATCCCCTGCGCAATATCGCTTTTTGCCGCAAAAGCTAATCCCAGATAATAATGGGCCAACCCCAACGAAGGCTCCTCCTTAATAGCTTGCCGCAAAGCCGTGATTCCTTCATCGATATTCCCTTTCACCACTTGGACTCGACCAAAGAATGCGCGCCCCATCGGATCATTTTTATTCTTTTCAAGCAATTGCTCAATTCTGGGCTCGGCCTCTTCAAGATTCCCATTATCTAAATAGAATACAATGAGTTTTTGCTCTCCAATCTGAGAGTCATTGTCCAGTTTTTCTGCTTTGATGTACTCTGGGAGAGCTTTATCTCGCTGTCCGATATACACATAATAATCCGCCAGACTTACCAGTGCAGCTTCGCTGGACGGGTTTTGTTCCACAAGATGTCGATAGGCCGCTTCGGCCTTATCCCATTGCCGGAGTACCTGATAATATCGAGCCAATTTCAGGTTTAATCGTTCATTTTTCGGATCCCGTTTTAATCCTTCCTGGTATTGCGACTCAGCTTCCTTGATCTTCCCTGATACCAAATAGAGATCCCCTAGAGCGAGAATCAATTCCGTCGAATTTGGTTTCTTGGCAAGCCCCTCCTTGAGAGCCGACACGGCTTCATCATATTTATTCATGCCCATGTAGGCTCGAGCCATATCTACATAGATGCGAAAATTTTCCGGATCAAGCTCTAGCGATTTCTTCAGTTCTTCAATACCCTGGTCAAATTCCTTTTCGATAATCAGGCTGCGTCCGCGCAAAATATGCCCTTTGGGATCTTGTGGAGCTGACGCCAAGAAAATTTCCGCATGCTCTCTAGCTTTACCAGGTTTTTGAATCCTCAGATAAAACTGACCAAGCTCCAATTGGGCCGCTTGGATCGTGGGGTCCAACTCAACAGTCCGACTCAAGGCACTGAAAGCCTCCTGTAGGTTGTTTCGCTCCCCCAACTTCATGTGTATCTGAGCCAACTGATATTGTGAATCCGCGTCAATTGGGTCGAGTTGCACGACATTCTTGTACTCAATCAAGGCTTCCCGATACTTCTCCTCTTGAAGATAGGCCTGTCCTCTCTTCAGGTGCTCAACTTTCTGCTCTTCAGCGGATAGCTGCATGCAGCCCACAGCGAAAATCAACCCAGCCAATATGGCCATGAATGAAAGGTTTGTGCGTACTGCATGAGTGTGCATAAGCTGTTCCTTATTTTTGTCAAACATCATACGAGAAAGGCCCGTGACGCTATTGGTGGTTAAATTCGTTGCGTTTCCCGATTCATTTCAACAACAAACTGAGTTTCGTTGACAAGACTTTGACGCCGTCGATATAGTATTCATCGGTCTTAACAATCTATCCCTTAAGTTATCTATTCACCATGAAAGTCGAGAAATATATGCCTGAACGTGTCGCACCTTTCACCCCAAATCAAATAGGATTTGGGGCTGTACGCTTTTCCAGTAAAGGGGTTTTTGACACTCATAAAGATAAAATGGTGGATCCCTATGCTGCCACTCGCATTCCCAAGGAAGCGCAGGTTGAGGGTTTTCAATATTGGCCCCAAGAAAAGGGCCTCTACCCTTCGATAGTCCTCTTACATGAGAAATGGGGGCTCACAGCCCAAGTGAAAGACATCGCAGCCCGTTTGGCTTGTGAAGGATTCGTCGTCCTCATGCCGAACCTCTATGGCCGACAGGGTGGCATGATTACAGCCAATGCAGAAGTAGCGGATGCTCTCGTCGAACGCATGGACCTTCAAGCCGTTCTTCAAGACATCAATGCCAGTTGTGAGTTTCTCAACACCAACATCGCAGAAGATACCAGCCTGGATTTAACCAAACGAAACCTTCATGCCGTGATCGGATTCGGAATCGGGGGCACCCTTGCCATTCAATTTGCCTACCGACGCAAAAGACTTCGCGCGGCGATTTCCTTTTATGGACAGCCCCCTAGCTCCCTGGATGGCATAAGCAACATTTACTGCCCACTCCTCTACCATGCTGCAGAACACGACGACACCGTCACGACTGAAGAGCTGGATGGACTGTGCCAAGCCGTAGAAGATGCAGGCAAATCATGTGAGATTAAATCGTACCCCGGCACGAAAAATGGATTTTTCAATCATACCAGATCAGATCTGTATGACGTCCAAGCGGCTGATCAAGCTTGGGAATCCACATTAGGCTTTCTTCAAAAACTGCTGCTTATTTAAGTTTCAGCGTAGCCAAACTTTCCATTTTTACAAGAATTGAGAACGGCCTAGTTCCCGTAAAGAACGAAAGTCTCCTTTCATTGTTTCCTGCTCTCATCAGTCGTGTTCCTAGGCCTCGATTCCTTCTCTTCACGGTTGCCCTGATTTTTCTATTCTTCCCTGGCAATGTCCGACCCTCCGACGAGACCTCTACTTCTGGTTTTCAAGTCCTGCTGAACGAAACGGCACCGCTCACACAAACCCTGACGACAGATCAAGAAGCCCTCACGATGATTTCTCCATTCCTTATTGAAAAAAGAAGCGGGAGCAGGGCTTCCCTGCGAAAACAATCAAGAAATATCAAGAAAACTTCGATTCCTGATGAACTTGCTCCATTGGGAATTCAATTCATTCGAGAGATCGCGATATTTTACTGGTCTTCGGAGTTCCACCACACCCTTGAGAGTCAACCATTGAGCACCGCACGATCGATCTATGAAGAACAACGGGCTTTTCTCACCTGGATTAGGGACGAACCCCATCCGCCAGATCTCAATAAAGTGCTCTCGCTCACAGGAACGTTATTGGAGTTGTCTGCGCATCCCAGACCGACCCATGAGACGTGGAATGGATACCAGAAATTTTCACAACATTTATGGGAAACATATCCTGATTGGACAAGTTCCGATTCATCCTGGTTGACGGTGGCAGAACAAGAAGGCCCCTCAGGCATTCTTCGGCGATTGAAATCTTATTGGAACACTGATTCGTTCCAAAATAATCAATCGCGATCAAAAAGCGTCGGGAATAAAGAAGCCCATATTGGCCGATTCTTGCAGCAACAGGTTATTCCAATTTCTAAAGCCCATTTGGAAGTTTCGTTGCTTCAGTTACAGACACAAAGCGAACGTCGGGCTTGGGAAACATGGAGGCAGATACGGGCATGGAAAACACAGCAACATGAACGGCAGGGCTTAGCTCGCTTATGCGGCACCTGGCAATGGCTAATTCACAACCACCAGAATCACGGAGACCACAAGACAATCATGGTCTATCCACCCCCGTCCCAATATGACCGCATGGACCCACCCCCTGCCAAGATCCAAGTACAAGGGGATACCGTCTACATCAAGTGGGAATTCCCAAACGGGATTATTCAGG
>JAYWMS010000127.1:0-2250 GCA_035873215.1 Nitrospirota bacterium
CAGTATATTTTAGGTACCCTGTGTGACTCACGTTTGTCAACTCAGTGCCGTAAGCACAAGTTCTTGCTATTCACATGGATGACTGCAACGTGCCGGGAGCAGAAGTTAATCCAGGAATTTTGAGCGGCTGCTTAGCGGATAGCTGTCATTCAAAATTGAAGCGTTAGGGGCTGCTTCCGACCCATAACGGACACCCATTTGTTGTAGACCTACGGTCAAATTGAACCTTTATATCAGTTTGACATCCCTGCTTTTTGTAAACCCTCGCGAACTCGATCGCGTGCTTTTTCGTCTTTAAATCTCCATGTGTACAGTTTTCTTGTCCTGTAAGGTTCTGCGTGGCCTAATTTACTTCTTAATTCCTCGAATTTCTGAATGGCGGCTTTCCCTTCAGCTTTGAGACCCAAATGTCCATAGCTGGCCGCAAGAAACATATAGTCCCACTCGTGATTTGGATAATCTTCGAGATGGGTCAGCAGATTTTCAACAACTTCCGGATAGCGCTCTAAGTGAAATTCAATCTCCATTTTCTTGAAGAAAAAATTCCCTCGAGGATTGAGTCGAATGACTTCGTTAAGATAAACCTGCGCTTCCGCGGGCCTCCCCATTCTGATCAATAGGTCAGACATCGCATAATAACCATCTGAATCGTTGGGATTTAGATTGATAGCCTTTCCAGCTTCAATAACGGCCTCATCCCATTTTCGGTCCCTGGAGAGAAGCTTTGCATGAACGCGATGAGTCAAAGGTGTGGGATTTTTCTTCGACTCCGCAATGTGAAAGTAAGCCTTTGCTCGGGCCGCTTGCCTGGAAATCCCGACGGTTTTCTCTCGTTCCTCCGACCGAAGGCTATCATAAAGGTGTGCAAGTGCAGCATGAGCGTGACCGTAGTCTGGATCCAGCTCGATGGCTTTCTCAAAGTGTCTAATCTTTTTATCGAATTCTTCCGGCGAGTTAAAAGACCCAAGATTCCGACCTTGAAGAAATTCATCGTAAGCTTGCACATTATCTGTGTACTTTTGGGTCCGCTGTCTCTCCTCTTTGGGCGTTAGATTGACCGAAAGTGCGGTCACGATCTTTCGCGTAATTTTATCTTGCAGCGCGAAGATGTCATCAAATTTTCCATCATAGCGTTCCGCCCATAAGTGTCCACCGGTGGTCGCGTCGATGAGTTGTGCATTGATTCGGATCTGTTCGCCAGCCCGACGTACGCTGCCTTCCAGGATGTAGCGCACTCCCAATTCATTGGCAATCTGGGAAATTTTTACCGGCTTGTTCTTGTAGGTGAAAACAGAATTTCTGGCGATGACAAACATCCCTGACAGCTTGGATAGGTCGGTTATCAGGTCTTCGGTCATACCATCAACGAAATACTCCTGTTTCGGATCGTCACTTATGTTGGTAAAAGGCAGCACCGCAATCGAGGGCTTATCGGGCAGTGGAAGAGCCAAATTTGCAGGTGATATATGCCTTTCCAGTAGGGAAGAAGACTTGTACAAATAAGCAATTCCAACTGCAATCACCATTACACCAACTGCAATAGTAAGCCTAAATCTCCAAGGTCTTGACGTAGCATCGAGTCTGTTTTGTTGTTCCGGTGCTGGTATCGATGCCCCAGACCTTAGTTCGACTCGGAACACATGGACAGGATCATCGATTCCTTTCAATTCTTGTATTCCGAGATTCTCCAGGTCAAACGGCATACGTTTCGGTAGCGATTCATGCAATGCAGATGTAATGCATAAACCACCTGGGTCTGCCAATTGTTCTACGCGTTGCGCTAAGACCACACCTGCACCTGTTACGGTATCATCAGCAATAATGACTTCACCCATGGCGATACCCACACGGATGCTGGGTTGGAGATCGTCTTTAATTCGGGAATTATGGTAAGCCTGGTCCGCCTGGAACGCGAAGGTAGCAGTGACGGCATCAGAAGGGCGTTCGAACTCGGCCAACAGCGCATCACCACGAAGCTCAAGCACTCGTCCCTTGTACTTCTCAATGTTATTGCTGAATCGATGGAACGCATCCTGGATACGCTCGTGAGCTAGCTGATCATCTTTCTGTACTAATTGCGTTGAACCGGCGACATCCGCATGCAGGATGACGACAAGTTTCCTCTGTAGACGATCCTTTGCCATTGATACTCCAACCGGAATTATGGTCATCAAATAATAACACATATCGAACTTCGTAATCTGGCCGACAGGTTGAGGCGCGGGAGTCCGCTTAGTGCCGGAAGTTGCC
>JAYWMS010000140.1:0-11504 GCA_035873215.1 Nitrospirota bacterium
ACCCAGCATCGAGAATGACTTGTTCATGTAACGGGCGAGTGTTAGTGGCAGCAAAACAACCCAAAATGACTTCCATTCCGATCGGACGTCTCGTTGTATCATACGATTGTGAGGTGACGGAATAATTTTCATAGTCGATGAGGGTTTTGAGAATTTCTGAACTGTGTGGCTTCCTCATAAGAGTGCATCCCGTATCGCCTGGTATGGTCCCAAATCTTTTTCTATCTTCACACGGCTCCAATTCCATCCATCCTTATCTTAGAAGAAAAGGGACGGCCATTTTTCCAAGAGAAATAAAACGTTTCCCAATCATGCAGAGCAATCCACCCATCTCAGCGGATAGAACCCTAATGGGTCACTCTTCAGAACAAGGGCTCATTCCCGTGAGCCTTTGATGTCCAGTGTGGAGACCCGGAGCGGGGGGCGGGGGACTCTTCGATGCCAGCACGTCGGGCAGTGGATGAAGAACGAGAGGTTCCCTTACTTAATGATCCCAGTTGAATCTACTACTTTCCTGTCCACTTAATCAACGAACGGGGTGTTCGTTAGTTTTTCAAATAACTAAACAAGCAAGCAACCGTTGATCCTTATGCGAGAATGAAAACGTAACACGTTGTAGTCATTGAACATTTTATGGTGTATCGACTTCGCGAGGGATACGAGATCCATATAATAGGGTTTATTTTGAACATTCAACCTAGAAACGGCAGTTGGACGCAAAAAAGACCCATAAGATATTGGTGTGCATCGTGAAAGAGAAAAAGTCGTGATTACCTTGGTGGTGATGAGACATTTTTCTGTTTTGCGAGGTGCGCCAAGAGTTTTCAGGGACTTTTGTGATCCAACTGCTGATTCTAGGTTTAATGACCGTGGCTCGCTTGGCTGTCCCAAAGATCGTTAGGAGTGGATTTTGCTACGGGACTAATGGTTTCGGAAGGGACACGGTAGCGGATGACAGAAATAAGAGGAAAAAAGTTTACCTGTCGGGCGAATGGGAGCCACCTTTGATGGGTCGGGAGGGCGGGCTTTTCTGGTGCTGAAGAATGAGCTCGTCGACAACGTTTCCACAGTTCATGCAACGGCAGGCAGAAGTCACGGGCGGTTCACATGTTCCCCAAAGATCAACAAAGTTTTCGGTCACCAAACACCCTCCACAGCGGGGACACATGTTTTTAGGGGTAGAGGCAACAGATTTGCAGTCTAGGAGAATTTTCATGAAAAAGTTCATAGCAAAGTAGGGCTCCCTTGTCAATCAATGGCCAGTCATTTTCGGCGCCACTTAGTTAGCCAGCTCCTCAATTCCCTTGACCCATTCGTTGACGATTTTGGGATGTTCTACTACCCACTTTTGGGCGATTTCAGCTGGTTCCCGTTTTTTCACCGTCATTTGGTAGATCCACCGGCCCACCATATCAGAAGAGAATGCCACCTGATTGAAAAATTGTGCGACCTTGGGCGTACGTGTGGTGAGGGATTTGGAATACGCAATATAGACGTCGGCGTCAGGCCACACACAGGTAATGCGGCTCTTTTCGTACCAATCCAGGTCATCTTTCGGTTGATACATCTTCCAGCAGCCGTTGGGGTGATAGAGCAGGTCGTCCTCCTTGCTTTCCATGGCAAAACCGTCGAAAGGAGGCTCTTCAAGCCTCACCAAGTCGTACGTGGTGTGAATCCCCTCGGGAGTCCAGGAGTAAAAGAGAATCGGTTTCTTTCTTGAATACGCCGTTTTCAGGTTTGCCTGGAACATAGCGACGGGTACCTCTATAGGCTCAAAGAATTGGTCGTACCCATAGCTCCTGGCCTTCACCTTCTCCACATTGGTCGAGGCCCACCCAGGGGCACCAGCCCAAAACTCCCCCTTGCCATTGCCGTCGCCGTCGAACAGTTTGGCAATCTCAGGGTTGGAAAGATCGGCGACGGACTTCACCCCGTACTGGTCCTGAACATACTGGGGAATGAACAGCCCTTGGACCCCATGGTAGGGATTCCGGTTGGCCAGGACCGTTTCCCGCGAACCCGGCGCAATGTATTGGTTCCACAGCCCGGCTTGGTTCGGCATCCAGAAGTCGGGGTGAACATCAATGCCCCCATCCCCCTTGTCCATAGCCCTGACGCTCACAGGCTGATCGGCCAGAATAAGTTCCACCTCGATGCCCCATTTGGTTTCAAGGACGGTTTTGAGAACATGCGCGATGGCGAGGCCCCCATCCCACGTCACTTCCCCAATGACGACCCTTTCCTTTGTCGTGGGCCTCGTGCACATGATGAGGCAAAAAGAAATGAGGAGGATAAGAATATGAACGAGCTTCTTCAGAATGGTGCTCTTAATATTTGGTGGTAGATCACGATCGCCAGAAGTTCATTGTATGAGGGAGTGGTTCCTAAGGACGCAACAAGAACTCTACACAAAATAGCCTCTTTCAGAGCGCCTTCCTTGTCTGTCTCTCTTCTCGTGATCCTTGCACAATCCGATCGAGGACCATAGCAAGGAGAGCGATGGCAACGCCGGCCAAAACGCCGTTCCCGGTTTCCACATGCTGAAGGGCGAACAACACGTCGTACCCCAATCCGCCCGCCCCGATCAAAGCAGCCACTACGACCATAGACAAGCTCATCATGATGGACTGATTGATCCCGGTCATGATGGAGGGCAGGGCCAGGGGGATCTCAACCTTCCACAGAAGCTGGCGCGGGCTCGCGCCGAACGCCACAGCGGCTTCGCGAACCGAGTCAGGGACCTGCATGATTCCTAAGGCCGTCAACCGAATCAAGGGAGGCATCGCAAACACAATGGTTGCCAGAATCCCTGGCGGCTTCCCGATGGAAAAGAAGGCCACAGCCGGGATTAAATAGACGAAGCTGGGAATGGTTTGCATCACATCCAGGATGGGCCTGAGCATAGAATACAGACGCCTGTTTTTGGCGCACCAAATTCCCAATGGCGCGCCCAATAACATGCAAAGACAGACTGCTGCCCCAACCAAGGAAAAGGTGCTCATGGCTTTTTCCCAAAAGCCGAATAGCCCGACGTAGAGCAAAGCCACACCGCTAAACATCGACACGGTTGGTCCGGCCATGCGCCAGGCCATAAGCATGATGAGAAGAAATGTCACGGGCCATGGGGTGCCGACAAACAGGAGTTCGAGAAAGTCCAGGACGGTTCGGACTCCGAGTGTGATCGAGTCAAAAAAGGTCTCCAGATGGGTGATCATCCAGTCCACCACATTGTCCATTGCCCGGGCGGTATTGATTTTGATGAAACGGGTAGTGGGGAACTTGGCGATAAATTCAACGACGTGAGGCGCACTGAATCGGTAGACTGTCAGCGGATAAATTGCGATCACCAACCCCCACCCTGCGAGTCCTGCTTTCCAACTCGTGCCTGATGGGAGGTTCCTTTTACTTCTCCAGTGGGTAAAACACCGCATGTATGCCCAATTTGCCAGAAAGCCGGTCAGGGCACGAGAAACGGCAAGGAAGAGGAACCCGAGGAACAGGTCTGTGTTGCCCTGTCCGATGGGGCCCATGACTTCCAGACTGGTGTTCCAAAGGGCTTGGGCGATCAGGATCAGCGCAATCAGATCGCCGATGGCGGCAAACCAAAACACCAGCCAGAGGTTCCGAGTTGCTGCCCAGAGGGGGCCGCCGAGGGCAGCGGCCCTGTTGAGACGAATCCCTGCGAAACCTTGTTGTGAAATTCGTTCAAACTGACGCACGTAATAGTCGGCATTTGGTCCGACAAATGCCTCAACCAATTGAATACTTTTGAGGGTGGAGGTACCCGTTTGGGAGGTCGCCTCACCTGTGTCTTTTGTCCGAGCTTCACTCGCCATAGTCTTTCTCCCCTTGAATGCCGCGTAGCAGGGTGCGTTTGGTGACGATACCAATGGGTTTGTTGTCCTTCAGAATCAGGATTGGGGTGTCTGTGTCCACCGAGAGGTTGATCAGCTCGTTGAGGTCCGCTTCTGGAGAAGCGGTGGGAAGGCAAGTAAGGTCATCCCCCATGACCCCGTGATACGATTCGATAGGCTGCATCACGGTGTGGGCACGTACGAGTGTCAGCCGTGAGATGCCTTTTACAAACTCCGCGACATAATCGTCCACCGGCTTGGTCACGATTTCTTCTGGCGTGCCAATCTGCATCAGAAATCCGTCCTTCATAATGGCAATCCGGTTCCCGAGCCGTATGGCCTCGTCAAGATCGTGGGTAATGAACACGGTGGTTTTCCTCATCACCGAAGAGAGCTCGAGGAACTGGCTTTGCAGTTGTCGTCGAATGAGGGGATCAAGGGCGCTGAACGGCTCGTCCATGAGCAGAATATCTGGATCTGCTGCCAGGGCCCGGGCCAGCCCCACCCGTTGCTGCATGCCGCCCGACAACTCAAAAGGCATTCGATCTTCCCAACCGCTCAGTCCAACATGGTCAAGTATCTTCTCGGCGGCTTCGGAACGCTCTGCCTGAGCCACATGGCGCAGCTCAAGAGGGAAGGCGACGTTGTCCAGGACCGTTCGGTGTGGGAGAAGGGCCACGTGTTGAAACACCATCCCAATTGTTTGCGATCGCAGTGTACGCAAACCCTTGGCATCCAAGTTGCCGATGTGCTCTCCGTTGATAAGAATGTGGCCACAGGTGGGCTCGATTAAACGGTTGACGAGACGGAGGAGTGTAGATTTCCCACTGCCTGACAAACCCATGATACAGAAGATCTCGCCCTGTGAGACTTCGAAGGAGGCATCGGCCACGGCGAGGATGCTTTGAAAGCGTTCAAAAACCTCGGCTTTCCCGAAGCCTTTCTCTCGAACCGTTTTCATCACCTCAACGCTCTGCTCACCAAAGATCTTCCAGAGGTTCTTGCACGCAATGACGATGTTGCACATCTTTTTTTTCTAGGAAGTGCCTGCCACGTGTTTGCGAACACCATTTCAAGGATGAGAAGAATTTTCAAGTAACATAGTGCGTCAGCCGAAAGCTCACTCCTTCATCTACACAGGGAATGTTGAAAAAAGCCGCCAGCGGCGGTCTCGCCCTTTGGCCCCCTTCGGCTCACAAACTTGTTGCTCTTGGCGACGTTCGCGCTCACATACTGGGAGTACGCTCCGCGCGTCAAAGGGCTGCGGCCTTGCCCGTGGAAAAGGGCATCTTGGCGCCTGGGGATTGGGCGGGTGAAATAACGGACCCACCGCCTTTGCGGGGGCATGCTTTTTTGACCATCCCCCTCGGCTGCTGATATTAATTTCGCCTAGGGCATGTATGGGCCATGTGAGAGAAATATTCAACCGGCCCAAAAGGGTGCCAGACTACGACGCTGCCGTTTGCCTGGCCTGTGGCTCTGAAGCCCTTTCAAGAGACTTATCGCCTTATATCCAGAATCTCAAGAACTGAGAGATGTCAAACAGGGTGTGGATTCTCTACGTGAAGGGACAGGTTAATAAGTGGACTTGCCCAAAGGAGCAGACGTTTTGTGAAGCACACCGTCATTCTCCGATGAGAAACCTTAGAAGAGGTTACACTAATCGCCAGCGGCGGTTTTCGGGTTCGATGAGTTTGTCGGATTCGACGGGGCCCCAGGTCCCGGCGGGGTATTCCGGGAGCCATTTGCTCCCATGAGCTTTCCACCCTTCCAATATATCGGTGATCCAACTCCATGAAGCTTCGACGGCATCCCGCCGCATGAAGAGCGACGCATCTCCTGCCATCACATCTAACAACAATCGCTCATAGGCTTCGGGCGAGGGGGCATCGAATGCATCGCCGTAGTTGAAGTTCATTTCAACCGGATGTGACAAGGCACGACTGCCGGGAATTTTTGACATGATTCGGAGCGACATGCCTTCCTGTGGTTGAATTCGTAAGGTAAGGACATTCGGTGCCTGTCTTTTGTCCGGCATGGCGTTAAATAAAATTTCCGGAATGTCTTTGAATTGCACTGCGATCTCAGACGCTCGTTTTGGCATAGCTTTACCTGTGCGTAAGTAGAATGGAACGCCGGACCATCGCCAGTTTTCGATGAAGATTTTTAAGGCCACATACGTTTCCGTGGTGGAGTCAGGACGCACGCCGTCTTCGCGTCGATACCCGGGGACTTCATGGCCATCAACTTTTCCGTGTGAATACTGAGCACGAACGGTGAGGTGTTCCACGTCTTTCCCCCGAATCGGATGGAGACAGCGCAGCACTTCCATGCGCGCGTTCCGGACGACATCCGGATCTAATGAATAAGGGGGTTCCATGGCGATGAGACACAGCAATTGCAGAATATGATTTTGCACCATGTCTCGTAGCGCACCCGCTTCTTCATAATAGGTGGCACGAGTCCCGAGCCCTTCCGCTTCGCTCACGGTAATTTGCACGTGATCGATGTATTTATGATTCCAAATCGGTTCAAAAATGCTGTTGGCAAATCGCAGCACCATGATATTCTGCACGGTTTCCTTTCCCAAGTAGTGATCGATCCGATAGATTTGCGACTCGTCAAACACTTCCCCGATAATGGCGTTAATGACTTTAGCTGATTCCAGATCGTGGCCGATTGGTTTTTCGACAATCACGCGAGAGACGCGGTTCGGCAACTCGGTTGGGTAAATGAGTCCGGCATCTTTCAAGCCTCGACACGAGGGGGCAAAGGACGTTGGCGGAATGGCAAGGTAGTAGATACGGTTTCCGGGTAGGTCAAAATGTTTTTCTACTTCTTCCAATCGTGTGCGGAGGTCATGATAGAGCTGGGAGTCGTCGATGGCACCAGCGACATAATGTAGACGTTGTGAGAAATCGTTCCATTTCTCTTGTTGAAAGGATTGTCGTGAAAATTTTTCGATTCCTTCCTTGGCAACATTTCGAAAATCGTCATCACTCCATTTTTTCCGCCCGATCCCGATCACTGAATAATTGGGTGGGAGCAATCCATCGAGCACCAGATTGTAGACTGCAGGTAACAGCTTGCGGCGGGTTAAATCACCTGAGCCGCCAAAAATCACGAGTGTGCATGGTTCGACATTCGACGTCGAAGGGGGACTGGTGGTTGTCGCTTGATCGTTTTGAGGCGTGGTAGACATGGTGACCTTTGGGAGGGGTTAACGCCTTACGCTATGTCCGCCAAAGGCATTGCGAAGGGCAGCCAGCATCTTTTCCGAAAAGGATTCTTCCTGTCGTGAGCGAAACCGTGTAAAAAGCGCTGTGGACAGGGTTGGGACCGGGACATCCTTATCCAAGGCATCCATCAGCATCCAGCGGCCTTCACCGGAGTCTTGGACGAACCCCTTCAGTTTTTCGAGTTTAGGGTCATCCTTCAGCGCTCCTACGGCGAGTTCCAGCAACCACGACCGTACGACGCTACCATGCATCCAGAGGTCAGCGATGTTCCCCAGGTCGAGTTTGTACTCGCTTTTCGACATCAGCTCGAAGCCTTCGGCATAACCTTGCATCATACTGTACTCAATGCCGTTATGGACCATTTTGACGTAGTGACCTGACCCATGCCCACCCATGTGTGCCCATCCATCTTTAGGTGCTAAGGTCGTAAAGATCGGCGCCAGTCGTTTGATGATGGGGGCGTCTCCGCCGACCATGAGACAATATCCCACCTGCAATCCCCAGATTCCTCCGCTGGTTCCTGCGTCCAGGTAATGAATCTGTTTGTTCTTCAATTCTGCAGCCCGACGAACATCGTCATGAAACTTCGTGTTGCCACCGTCTACAATCGTGTCGTCGGGCTCGAGTAACCCGGCAAGTGTCTGAATCGTATCCTCGGTGGGGGCTCCGGAGGGTACCATGACCCATACGGTTCGAGGTTTGGCGAGCTTGGAAATAAGATCTTGTAGAGAGGAGGAACCGACGGCGCCTTGGCCTTCTGCCTGTTGGATGAGATCCGCTGATCGATCATATGCCACAACACGATGATCGTCCTGCCGGAGCCGAGTCACCATGTTCATGCCCATCTTGCCTAGTCCGATGAATCCAATTTCCATCATTCATCCTTTCTCGCCTTCAGGGGAATAATGATTCCTCGTAGGCGTTGTTGTCAGGAACGCAGGACTCGTGAGGACGTCATATGTTCGAGTGCGTCGTGCGGTTGATGACATGCTTCCGTTTGCAACGATTATTTCACAGGTTTCAGGCGTGTGTGACTTGCTGGTCATCGTTGGGTCAATTTCTTGTAGAATAACACGGTATCAAGATACCGCAAAATCTCTTAAGGGTAAAGCCGGATTTGGAATTCCATATTGACTCGACCGAGTAACGATATGTTCATGATTCGGCCTTGGTCTTGGTGCGACGGGTCATCGTGATGTTGCCCTGTCGTGTGTTAAGCGCATGATCCAGATTTGTCGCTGCGCTGATCAAGCCAAAATGGGTAAAGGCCTGTGGGAAGTTGCCCAGTTGTTCTCCAGTGTGCGAGACCTCCTCTGCAAAGAGCCGAAGGTGATTGGAATAGCTCAGCATTTTTTCAAAGATCAGTCGTGCTTCACGGAGCCGACCCGCTTTGGTGAGTGCTTCCACGAGCCAAAAGGTACACATGCTGAAGGTGCCTTCATCCCCTTCGAGTCCATCGGGGGCGGCTTCTCCAATGCGATAGCGGTACACCAAGCTACCCATCGTCAATTGTTCAAGTGTGCGGTCAAGCGTCGAGATCATGCGTGGGTCGGTCGGCGAGACGAAGAAGACGAGTGGCATGATGAGATTTGCCGCATCAAGCGCCGTTGTGTCGTAGTGCTGAACAAATGCGCCGACTTGTTCGTTCCATCCGCGTTCCATGACGTCGATATAGATGCGGTCGCGTTCATGTGTCCATCGTGCGCGGTTGCCGGGAAACCCTCGTTGATCAGCTAACCGTATCCCGCGATCCAGTGCGACCCAGCACATGACTTTTGAATACACAAAATGTCGACGGCCACCTCGCACTTCCCAAATCCCTTCGTCGGGTGACTCCCAATTGTTGCAGACATAATCCAACAATCGGCACAAATTCATCCAGAGGTCGAATGAAATCGAAGATCCATGTTTATTATAGTGAAAAACGGCATCCATCAATGTGCCATACATATCCAATTGCAATTGTGTCGCGGCGGCATTGCCGATGCGAACGGGCTTGGAGGACCGATAGCCATCTAGGTGGAGGAGTTCCGTTTCAGGGATCTCGCGTCGTCCATCGATGCCATACATCAGTTGCAAGGAGCCGTCAGGGTTTAAATCGTTACAGCGTGCATTTAGCCACTCCATGAACCGTCCGGCTTCCATGGTGAATCCTAAGCGTAATAGGCCATACACGGTATAGGCCGCATCACGCATCCATGTATATCGATAGTCCCAATTGCGAGGCCCTCCCAAAGCTTCCGGTAGGCTTGTGGTTGGTGCCGCCACGATGGCTCCAGTTGGCGCATACGTGAGCAGTTTGAGTGTGAGCGCCGATCGATGAACCGTTTCTCGCCATCGTCCCGAATATTCACATTGGGCCAGCCATCGCTGCCAGAATGCAGACGTATTTTGAAAGGCGATGTCTCCCGACTCGGGTGTGACAAACAATTTTTCGGGTTGGTCGGAATTTAAATATTCCAAAAAAAACGTGAGTTGTTGGCCTTCGCTCAGAGTAAACTCCGCAAATGTCTCACCTTCGCGAGATTCCAGCGGAATCGGACTGACTAATCCGACCATCACGCCGTTCGAGCGAAACAGTGCATTGTTGCCCTGAATCGTCACGCTGTGTGTATCACGTCCGTAATTAAAGGCAGGTGCACAGGTCAGGCGGAACCGGACTTGTCCGCGAACCACTCCCACCATACGAATAATTTGATGTCGTTTGGGAATATATCCTGGTGCATCGGATTCAATCGGCATGAAATCCGTCATCTCGCCCACACCGTCTTCCTGAAAAAACCGGGTGAGGAGAATATTGGTTTCCGGCAAATACATTTGCCGTTGGTTGCCTTCCTGAATCGGTGCGATCTTAAAATGTCCACCCTGTTTATGATCGAGGATGGCGGCAAAAATACTCGGGGAATCGAAGTGGGGAAGGCAACACCAATCTATGGAACCATCAGTACCGACCAGGGCGATGGTATGCAGATCGCCGATAATCCCGTAATCTCCAATACCTTTATAACTCATACCATTGTGCTTCTGAATATGGGTGACCAATCCATGTCGACATTGGTTAGTGTCGTGTTCATAAAAGAATGGTGAACTTTTTCATTCGAGCCTACCGTAGTCAAACGAGTAGCGTGATGATGCGGGCGTCGTTTACTCCTTGAATCGACCCGAGTCATGTGCTGATGACGTCGCAGGAAATCCGTAGGATGTCCCACCGACTCTCAGGCTTGCGCCAGGTGTGCAGTCCTGAAAAGCCTGGCACTAGGCCATGACGTCAATCAAATGTTCGGGCTCATCGAGCCCATTGTCTTGAGTCCCTTTCTCATCATTCGGATGTGGGTGAGACCGTTTTTGTTGGGAATTAAAATAATAATTTTTCCCTGGGTCCCGGTCTTTCACGCCGGTGGTGATAAAAGGGGTATTGATTTGAAGGCGAGAATTGATATCCATGGCTCTCCTTGTCCATTGGTTCAATATTTCTCATCCGTGAGACTGTTGCCCTCAGCTGTATGTGCTTATTGTTTCGGAAAGAAATCGTCGAAACCTTACCCATCGAGCGGAAAAATATGGGAAAGGAGAAAATCGGATGAAAAAAGCTGCTATCCAAATGTTGGGGGTTTGCCCTGGTCCAAGAGTTTCCTTGACTGAATCTAGGACACGTTCTTTTTTTTGGAAGATAATCCGGTGGCATTTTGGGCTTAGGCTCTTGCCTCTGCGTTACTTGCCACCACCGGCTGCTTCGGAACCTGCTACGCATAAATCGTGCTTGCTGTTTCTCTGGGGTGGGCACTGCTTCTCGGCTACGGCAAAGGTGGCTGATTAGAAGGAAACTGTTCCAAATTGTGGAACGAGGCGAGTGACAGGACAGTGTTGAGGCCGTATAATTCAAAACCAGTGAACACTCAAGGCGTTTCTTCTCCACCACGACCCGATCTTGGGCTTCTTGCAACGACCCTTCAAACCAAATTACCTTTTGAGGCGCAGTTGGAAGATGTCATCCCTTTGGCTGGTGATGCGTCAAATCGGCGCTATTTTCGATTGACGCTCAGAGGAGGACCAATTCCTTCGCTGATTCTGATGCAATTGGCGGACCCTGAAGGTTTTAAATCCTCCGAAGAGGCGGTGAGTAGTTCTGCTCAGGGGGGCACGGAATTACCCTTTATTAACGTGCTTCGTCCTATGGCAAAGGTCGGTGTGCCAGTGCCGACCCTTCATTTTTTCGATGAAAGTGCGGGGCTGCTCTATTTGGAAGACTTCGGAGATGTCACTCTTTTTCAGGCCTGTGCAGATAGAAACCTTGATTCCCTTCAACGCCACTACACGCAAGCCATTGATACCTTGGTACAGATTCATTTGCGGCTGTCTCCGGAACAAAATTCTTCCTGCGTGGCGTTTTCTCGGTCCTTTGATGTGCCGT
>JAYWMS010000154.1:0-3198 GCA_035873215.1 Nitrospirota bacterium
GGCTTGTTCATGTCCTGAGTCATCTAAGAGTATGCCTTCGATCTTTGTTCCACCAAGATCAATCCCGATTCGCATGGGCGTTGTAGTCGACTATTCCTGGGCTGGTCAAAAAGGCCCGTCCAGTCCTATCCTGAGCAGAGTCGAAGGGAAGGCCGCAGGCACTTTGGCGAGTGGAGCATACTTATCAGTACGTGCGCACGATAAAGGGCCGAGAACGCTGCTGGCGGACTTTTTCAACAGCCCCATTCCTTGAAACAAGAGGCTGGACGTCAATGACACTTCTCACACGCTTGAGTCTGATTAAGGTCTGGGGCTTGAAACTATCCAGCGGTTAAGGCCAATGTTGTTTTCACGAGGTCAATACTCCCTGAGGCATCGACACCACTATCAACAAGAAAGACCCGCTCCTCGGAAACACCACCTTCATTGACAATGAAATTTCGAATCCGTTTTGCTCGTTGTTGAGCAAGTTGGCGCAAGGTCTCCTCGTCAACGGGAATACTGGCAATCAGTTGGCCTTTCATCTCTTCGAAGGATGGGGACCGTCTAGGTGCCCTCGAACGTATCGGTTCGTCTGTTCTTTGTGATTGGCTTGCCCGTAACGACATTTGTCCTGGAAATCGCTCGGCAAACATCTGGGTGATAATACGCACAGCACTCTCTTCCCCAGATTCTGCAAAAAGCGAATCCAGTGAACTCACGTTTCGGCGTTCTTTACGCTTCCGGTCTCGTACGACTGCCATGAGGTGGTCTTCGGCCAATTTCATTCGATCGACTTGAGGATCGGATTGCCCGCTGATTTCCAATCGCAGGCCTGGACGAAGATCGAGAGCCCCCACAAGGCGCTCTAACTTAATGGCCTCTTCATCAGGCAACTCGGCACGCCCAGGTGAGAAGCCCACGTACTCGAGATCTTCAGCATTCACACCCAGGATATCGCCCACCAAAGCAAACGGGGATGACACGGCTTTCATAATCAGGTTGACGAAGGCTTGCCACAAAATGCCGGCATAACTGAATTCAGGATCATTCAGGTCACCGCGCACTGGCAGATCAATATCAATTCCCCCATCACGATCTTTCAGTAAGGCCATGGCCAATGGGATCGGGAGGTCTGAGGCATCCGGGCTGTCCACCCGGTCACCCAAGGTGAGTTGGTCGGCAATCACCTTGTTTTCACCAACTAAGATGTTATCCAAGAGTGTATATTGCAGATTCAGCGAGAGTTTCCCTTTCTTGATCGGATATCCGATGTATTTCTCGGCATAGGGGGCGACCGTCGTCAGATCCCAATTCGTGATAAAAACAGCTAGGTCCGTGGCTGTATTTTCTTCAAAGGGATTGATCTGACCTTCCACTCTAAGAGTCGCAATATCGTCTACCGTTCCAATGAAGGCGAGGTCAGCACTCGAGCGCTCTTTTGTAGACAAACCCTTGATTGATCCTGATAATTCTTGAATGTTCATCACGACCGTGGGTTCCACTGTTTGATCCGTAAAGCTGGCAGCCAGATCGACCAATTGCACGGTCTCCACCGAAATCACAGGGGGCGAGGACTTGGCAGACTTAGTCGCCGTTTTCTCGGTTTCCGCGGACTGAGGAGGGAAAAAAACGCGCGAAAGGTTGATCACATGATCAGGACTCCTCACAACCTGCACAGATGGTTCAATCAACAGGATTTCTCCAACCACCAGGCGTAACGGCTCCATTTCAACTGTAAAGTCCCGAAAGGCCAACTGTTTCCAACCCAGAAATTGTTTGCCCTGCACGGGATCCTTCATGCCCACATCAGTGACCGTCAATTCTCCAGAAAATCGCGTGTGCGGTCTGTTGGCAGCATCACCTCGATACCGTGTTTTACCTTTAAATGATGCCGTTCCACTGGATAATTCAAACTGCACGTAAGGCGAAAGGTAGCTTTGAAACGAGCGTAGCCCAATATTGGAAAGGTCGAGCGTTAAGTCAGTCTTCAAAGGATTAAACCCGACCAAACCCTTCACCTTGACGATCCCCGTTTCATTCAAGGTCAGTCCACCTTCCAACACAATTGGTTCCGCTAAATCCGCACGAATATTTTTTACGTTCAGATCAAGATTGTCGATATGGTAGGATACGAGATTGTCCGGCATGCGATCTTCAAAATTTACGGAGAAGCCCGTGAATGCCAGATCCTTTATGAGCACGTCCCACGGTGAATCGTCCATTGAAGACTCATCTGGCTTCGGCGAAGGAGTTGCTGAGGCACCAGATGTGTCCCCGCCGAAGATCGATTGAAAATTAAGTGCCCCGTCCTTGGTCAACCACCCTGTAAAGCGAGACCCGCGCGATTGTACGGAATTGATCACGATCTCTTGCGTTGGCACATTCACGACCATTCCCGTCACGGCAATGTGAGGAACATCCACGATTTCATCTTTGTGCCCCTTTTCCCTCAACTGCATTTCTCGAAGCTGCACCGTTCCTTCAGTAAACACAATGTCGGGCGTGTCATTTTCCTTGATTTGATAGCGTCCTCCAAAATCCAACACACCCCTCATGATTTCAAACTGGAGTTGGTCTTGAACAAATTCCCACAAGGCTCGCAACTCGATTCCTTTGAAATCGACACGGCCTTGCGACTGGAAGGGATCGAGTGACATGGTTCCATCCCATTGCATCACCTCATCTTCCTCCATTTCAGCTACGATGAAATAGCTTTGCTCCTGCCCCTTCCGGGTGCTGAAATTTCGCAAGGTGATTTGGATCGGCACGATATCGGTGATAAATTCTTTAGGGCGTGATTGATCGCGAAACTCCACAAACCCTTGTTCAATCGTAAACAAGGCAACCTCGATCGGCGGAAGGCCAAGGGCTGAAGAGCCGTCAGAGGTGGATGTACTGTCTCCAGAAGCCGCTGGCTCCGCGTCCGAGGTCACACCTAATTCTGACAGATTGAAGGTACCGTCTGGCCGGATCCTGGCACTGCCATAGGGAAGAATCAGGCGAATCGTGTCAAATTGATAGGTGTCGCCCAAGACCGACATGATGTTGAAATCGACAAACAATTCCCCAAACCCGACCAAGGGTGAACCATCTGGGTCATCAATGGCCAACCCTTCTACCCCAAGCGTAAACGCGAAAGGATTAAATTTGACCTCTCTCACCGTCATCGGCTTCCCGAGCAGGTTTGCAATTTCAGGAACGACCTTGGACTTCAGG
>JAYWMS010000179.1:0-6407 GCA_035873215.1 Nitrospirota bacterium
GCGTCAGCATTGTTCCTAAAATATCCTGGATGTCCTGTTGATCCTCCAGTACCAAAACCTTTCCGCTTCCCGAGGCGATGATGGAATCTTCTGCAGGAAGCAATTCCTGAACTTTGCCTGAAGCCGGCAAATAAAATGAAAAGATCGAGCCCACGCCCAATTCAGAATTGACCAGTAGATGTCCGCCATGGCGCTTGATCACGGAATAGGCTGTGGCCAGGCCAAGGCCATGGCCCTTTTCCTTCGTCGTAAAATAGGGATCGAAGATTTTGGAAAGATGTTCTGGGTGAATGCCGGTTCCGTGATCGCGAATAGAAACCTGAACAAAGGGCCCGGGTTTGAGAGGGAACCCGTGAATGGCCTCAATTCGGACATTGTGTGCAGAAATCGCCATGACTCCACCATCCGGCATGGAGTGGTCAGCATTGATAATCAGATTGTGAAGAACCTGACTCATTTGGGCCTCATCGATTTCGACGGGCCATAAGTGTTCCTGTAGGTTTTGATCGCAGCGCACATTTGACCCACGCAAGGCAAATTCAACAGTTTCATTGATGAACCGCGCAATGGATGCCGGATTCTTGACTGGGGTCCCGCCTTTCGCAAATGTCAATAACTGCTTGGTCAAATCCCGTGCCCGTACACAGGCCTTTTCCGCAGCCGACAACCGCTCAACCACGGTGGCATTGGGATTTTTAGTATCTCTATTCACCATCATTTTAGCCAAACCAACGTTGGCAAACACCGCGGTGAGAATGTTGTTAAAATCATGGGCGATGCCACCGGCTAACAAACTGATGGACTCCAGTTTTGTGGCACGGAGGTGTTCATCATCAAGGCGACGCCGTTCCGTGACATCTCGCAAAACGATGACCGCAATGATGTCCCCTGTCGATGTTCTGAACGGTTTAACATGGCCTTCAAACCATCGCCATTCACCTGATTGATGGTGCAATCGGCAATTTAGGTCCCATTCTTTGAGGTTCATGGCATTGTTTTCAAATGCGGCCGAGATTTTATCATGTTCTTCAGGATGCAAGAGGTCCATAAAGCTTCGCTCTTGGAGATTGACCAAATCATAGCCAAGGACATTATGGCAACTTGGGCTGAGGTACAAAAGACTGCCATTCGGTCGAGTTTCCAGAATCAGGTCATAGGCATGTTCAGCTATGGCCCGATAGCGTTCCTCATTATCTCGGAGCCCCTCATCAGCATGTTTTCGTTCCAACTCGCTCGCCGCCCGCACTGCAAAGACACCAAGCAAAGATTGAGCTAAGGGTACATTCCGAATAGGAGACTCTGACATCGCGACCAAAATGCCTGTGATTTGTCCTGTGGAATTCAAGAGGGGAGCGCCAATAAAGCTGTGGACATTCAAGGTTGCGACAAGCGGATCGAGTGGATACTCTGATTGGGCATTCTCACCCCAGGAGGGGATTTTAGATTTCAGGATCTGTTGGCCCAGGGAGTTCGTCATGTGCCACACAAAGGGTTTGGCGTGCTTATTGCGTGACCAGATGGCAAGGGATTGGCACTGGGTGTGATTTTGATCGGAAAATTCAGCCAAAAAGGTATGTTGCACATCCAACGCTTTGCAGAGATCTTTCACCAGCCATCGAAAAAATGCTGTTCCTCCAGGTGCCGCTGAACCTTGAGCAATAACCCGTAGCGCATCTTCGACTCTGCGTTTATCGGTCATGTCTTTACAGATGGAAATGGCCCCCCATTGCATGCCTTGTCGATCAAACAGCGGGTAACAGGAAACCGAAAACCACCCTTGGAGATGGGGCAGAAATGTTTCTACGCTAGGCGAATGGGCGCCATGCAGCACCGTTTCCCATGGAGTCTGGAGGTCAGTGGAAACCGTCCCACAATACAAAAACTGACAATCCATGCCGATCACTTGGTTCCCACGTGATTCAAAGCGCTTGCGGAAAGCCGTGTTTGCCCATAGGACTGAGCGGGATCGATCCAGGATGACCACATCATCACTGAAAGCATTGAAGGACTGTTGCCACGTTTCTGCTGTATCAAGAAGAGTCATGTCAGGTTGTCGGCTGTGGGATTCAAGAGCTTCCAGCTCCTGAAGACGTGCACGTAAGGTCTCGAGTTCTGAGCGTAATTCTTGCGGCGATTGATGGATAGGTCCCATGAAGTCTTTATCAGTTAAATATCAGTGTGAATCTTCATGGGAATGGGCTACTCGAATACTAAATGATTTACTACCTGTGGTGTGATGATCGTCAGCGAAGGAGACCAACAGAAAAAGCTCTCCCAATAAGGTATTTCGCCTTTTTTAGACAAGCCGAATGTGATACATAACTTGAATTGCAGTTAAAATCAAGAGGGATTTCCGGCTTTGGATCAAGACCACTTTAGACCCCTGGTTCCCACAGTGACAAGCGTGTGTGAATAATAGTGAGTAAATTAACAGAATCCCAAGACCCATTACCCACAGCAAGCTGTCACTTGATCTATGATCGTGAGTGTCGGCTTTGTGTGTCGATCAAGAATCGGTTGTCGCAGACCACTCATACCTCTGAGGTACAGTTTGTGCCGTATGATTCAAAAGAAGCCAAGTCTCTCTTAGGAAAGGCCTATGTGCCCGGTCGTCCTCCGGCGGCTTATCTCATTGATGCAGAAGGGAAAAAGCATCAAGGCCTCGATGCTTTTATTCCACTCTTACCAAACCTCCCATGGGTCAAATGGGTGTTGCCACTTTGGCGCTTTTCTCTGGTCCGACTATGTAGCCATGCTGTGTATCGCGTGATTGCCAGATACCGCTATGACTGGTTTGGGAGCACGAAGTGACAGCTCTTATCTCTCCCTCGAAATGGGGCCTTGAATAAAGCCCTCACCTGCGTTCGCCAGATCTGCTATACCTTTTTTCGCAACGTCTTGCCTTGAATAACCACGTTATCAAGGAATTCCTCAAAGCCTTCTTGTAGCGCGGTGTTGACCAGTTCTTCAATGTCTTCCTGATCGAAAATCAACTCAGCATCTGTTCCACCAGACCCAATAGTGAGACGGACCTTACTGTCGTCTGCATGATTCGAGACATGGAACTCAGTGATGGCATGCGCTTCTAGATGTGTATGCATGAAGGTGCTGACCGCTTCCGCGGTAAATTTTCTTACAATAGCGGTAATCGTGACATCAGGTGAGCCCGAACCAGCCTTCGAGGCTTGGAATCCCCGTGAATTCAAAAAGGCAATAAAAGCCTCTGACCCGCCGGTTCCTAAGTTGCCACCCATGAAATTAAAATAGGTTTGGCCTCCACCCATGTGAATACGCGATCCCAACCGTTCCTTGTTGTCCCTCATGTCCTCAAATGTTTCTACGGCCACAACAAGGTTGGCACCGATTTTTTCTTTATCCGACGGTAGATCGTAAATTCGAAGATTGACCATTTCTCCTGAACCTGAACATCCGGCTACCAGGAAAACCAGTAAGATCCCGGTTATAAGAACGGTGCGGGTTGTCATGGACGACTCCTTCCTGAGTATGAGACTTCAATTTGATAAATATAAACTATATGATTGGATTTTCAACACAAAATTAACCCTTCGTGGGGCCACTATCAACGCCCGCTCTTTTCACAGTAGTGGCTTCTTGCGGCCAAGGGTATCATACCAACGGTTTCATTGATAATTGCAAGTTTGAGAGTGAATACAGATCCATCTCGCAAAGTTGACTTTCCATTCGCCTCCTTGACACTATTGAACCTTGTCTAAGGGGTAATCTGAGCGAACGCTGATCCTGCCATCCTTATGTGGAACCGCAATTTTCTATTCAGAGCTCATGAAGCTTCTCCGTTGCCGCAATCCGAAAATGACCTATTCCATGACATTGATCCCGCACTAGATAGTTCTGGCCTTAACACAGAAAAATATCTTTCCGTCTGGTTGCAAGGCGACGGGGAGGATGACAGCCCCTCCGGCTATACCAATGTCTATGTGCGAACTGCCACGCTGGATCCACAAAAAAATGTCGGGTTTTTGCAGCCCCTCCAGGGTCGTACCCACCAAATCAAGCAAATGCTTACTCCGGAACAAAAAAGATTTTTAAAAGAGTGGCTCATGAAGGCAAATCCCACTGCCTGGGAGGAAGCCGGAGATCATTTTCAAGAAATTTTTGAAGTTGATTGAAGTCGTTGCCCTCAGTGGTCTATATCAACAGGTCCTCCCATCCCCAAATATTCAGAAGATACGAGTATGCCAGATATTCAAACTGATGTCGTAGTCGTGGGGGCCGGGGGGGGAGGGGCCATCCTTGGCCTGCTTTTAGCCAAAAAAGGCATTCCGTCCCTCGTCCTGGAACAAGCGCCTGGGCCACCACAGGGCATCCGCGGAGAAATCTTACAGCCGAATGGGCAGCGAGTCCTTGATCAATTGGGGTTGCTTGAGGAATTGCCAAAGGATGCCGTACAACCGGTTCAGTTTTTTCATTTTCGGAAAATTGGCGGAGATCGTCTGTGTACGATTGATTATGATGCCTTGCCCCCGCCGTATAATCGGGCCTTAGTGACGTTGCCGCATACCGTCCATCGGACCGTGTTAGCTTCGCTGCAAAAAGAGAATTCGAAGGGTCTGCTTTACGAGTCGACTTTTAAGAATGTCATTCGCACAGGTGAGCGCATCTCTGGAATCGAAGCCAACATCAAAGGAGAACCTGTTCGGATTTCGGCCAAGTTGGTCGTGGGAGCTGATGGACCGTTCTCGAAAGTGCGGGAAGCCGTCGGCATCCCCACGCGTCTGCATCGGTATCCCGAAAGTTATGTGGTGGCTATCCTTGACTGCCCCGAAACCCTCGATGACGCGCAATACTTTCTTGGTCGCAAAGAAATCTTGGGATTGTTTCCCGCAGCCGGGAATAAAGTCTATTTGGTCTATATGGTAGAGTCCAAGTCCATGGACGCCATCAAAAAAGCCGGGCTGTCAGTACTACAAGATCGATGGACAGGAATTTATCCGAAGCTAGCTGGCACATTTGCACAACTCACCTCCTGGGACCAAACCGCCTATATGCCCACAGGTCGGGCACGAGCGAAAACGTGGGTCGCCAATGGGGTGGTAATCATTGGGGATGCCGCGCATGGCATGAATCCTCATGCCTCACAAGGGCGCATGCAAGCCATGGTCGACGCCGTGGCTCTGGCTGACATCATCCCATCTTGTCTCAACCGAGAGGATTGCTCTGCGCAAGCCCTCAAGGCGTATGAGATACAACGTCGCCCCCAAGTAGAAATGCTCCAACGATTAGCTGATGAAGAAGTCATTTTCTGGAATACAGGGAATCCAATATTGGCATGGATGCGAGACCGAGTCTTTTCCACCATCGATGGCAATCCTCGTCTTAAGTATCAAGTACTCACAGCGACAGCCGGATTGCGCACCTCTCCTCCATTTGGTCTGCTCGATCGTATTCAAGCAACAGGATTTATTCCTGACCCGAGAGCCAACCACATCCCGTCCAAGGCCCTGCTTGTTTTGTAAGAAGCTGGAAAAGCCCACCAGCTGGTTTGGAAATATTCTTTTTTTTTAAAATCTCAACCTTTTCAACATCATGAGATCCCACCATGCCATTATCTTCTGACAATTGGCCCGATATGCCCACGGAAGCCAAAGAAAATCTGAAAGGGTATTTGACGGCTATTACGCAACAACTGGGCGATGCTATCCAGAGTATTGTTCTCTATGGAAGTTTGGCACGAGGGGAGTATGTGAGTGGGCGCTCGAACATCAATCTTATGGTTGTGATGAATCAGGTTTCAGGAGACCTTTTACAATGCGCTGGAGGTGTTCAACGGAAATGGTCAAAGGAACGCGTTATTGCGCCCCTGATGTTTACCCCTGAAGAATTGAATGCCTCATTCGATGTGTTTCCCTTAGAATTTCTGGACATGAATGATCACCATGTGATTCTGGATGGCCCGAATCCTTTCACCAGTTGCATGATCAATGATCAAAGACTGCTTACCCAATGTGAACAAGAAATTCGCGGCAATCTCATTCGTGTACGTCAACG
Source organism: Nitrospirota bacterium (assembly GCA_035873215.1). GTDB lineage: Bacteria > Nitrospirota > Nitrospiria > Nitrospirales > UBA8639 > JAYWMS01. The sequence continues at coordinate 6,028 of JAYWMS010000179.1, forward strand.
CTACGTGGAAGGGTGGGGGAGAATCGAAGCTGTCCATGCCCTTTTACCTATCTCCTTGACCACGCTTATCCCATGTTTTCGAGGCCTCTACCGACAATTAGGCCACTCATCAAATGGAACGGCTGAAGCGATACTGAATCAACTGCCCAATAACCTGGGAATGGAACCTGGAGCATTGCATGAGGTATGGCTGCTAAAGCGGGGACAAAGTACACCAGGACAAAAAGAATGGCCGCGCCTGATGGAACGGTACTTGGCCGTGCTCTTGGAACTAATTAATCGGGTTGATGCACTCAAACGAGAAGGCCAATTCACATGACGGGTGTATGGACAAAAATACTCTGCGCAACGATCCTCTGCTCCTTGTTCTTACCGTCGCT
>JAYWMS010000221.1:0-2780 GCA_035873215.1 Nitrospirota bacterium
TTCTCCAGGGCCAATCTGAAAAGAATGGCGTGATATTTGGAGAAGGGGTGCTGGAAACCCTATCTGATGGGTTTGGATTCTTGCGGGCCCCTGACTCGAATTATTTGCCTGGCCCGGATGATATCTATATCTCACCCTCACAGATTCGACGGTTTGGTCTTCGAACGGGAGACATTGTCTCCGGGCAAATTCGACCACCCAAGGATGGTGAACGATACTTTGCACTGCTCAAGGTTGAGAAGATCAACTTTGACGAACCGGATGTCCAGCGAGACAAGATCCTCTTTGATAATTTAACTCCTTTGTATCCGGAACAACGCATTGAGCTCGAATTTAATCAGGAAGAATATTGCACCCGGGTCATGGACTTAACCACTCCCATAGGGAAAGGGCAACGTGGATTGATCGTTGCCGCGCCCCGAACGGGTAAAACGATGTTGTTGCAGGCGATCGCTAGAGCCATCTTGCACAATCACCCGGATATTCTGTTGATCGTATTGCTCATCGATGAGCGTCCGGAAGAAGTGACCGACTGGCAACGACAAGTGAAAGCCGCGGAGGTGATCAGCTCGACCTTTGATGAGCCGGCTCAACGGCATGCGCAGATTGCCGAAATCGTCATGGAGAAGGCGAAGCGGCTTGTGGAGCATAAACGGGATGTGGTGATTCTTCTGGATAGCATTACCAGGTTGGCTCGAGCGTATAACACGATTGCCCCACCGAGCGGGAGAGTCCTGTCCGGCGGCTTGGACTCGAATGCGCTTCAGCGCCCCAAGCGGTTTTTTGGGGCTGCTCGAAATATCGAACATGGAGGCAGTTTGACGATTCTTGCGACGGCTCTGGTCGATACGGGATCCCGTATGGATGATGTGATCTTTGAAGAATTCAAGGGGACCGGTAATATGGAAGTCCATTTGGAGCGTCGCTTGGCCGATAAACGTATTTTCCCGGCAATTGACATCAGCATGTCTGGCACTCGAAAAGAGGAATTGCTCGTGGATCGGGATCGATTAAACAAGATGTGGATACTACGAAAAGTTCTGAGTCCGTTAGGAACGATGGAAGCCATGGAATTTTTGATGGATAAGATGGCCGGCACGAAAAATAATCAAGAATTTCTCCAGTCGATGAATCGCTAACCCACTCACCGAAGGTTTTTGCCATCTGGCCTCTGGCCATGGTACAAATATACTCCTGGGTCCCATGTTCAATTGGGACTGGTGAATAATTCACATTTTCGACTGAGTTGCGGCACATGCAGCAATGTTGCAACTTGCTTCAAAATGTCGGGAATGTTCAAAAAAGCATGCCCTCGCGAAGGCGGTGGGTCCGTTCAGCAAGGCCGAAGTCGCTTGAGCGAGCGGAGCGTATAGGTTAGTACGTGAGCACGGTCAAGTGGCGAGAACGCCGCTGGCGGCTTTTTTCAACACTCCCATTTTGATGTTGTGAGGAGACAAGGGTTATGAAGCAGGGTATTCATCCAAGTTACGAAGTGGCGACCGTCAGTTGTGCCTGTGGGGAAAAATTTCAGACCCGTTCGACGGTTGGTGAATTAAAAGTTGATATTTGTTCCAAATGCCATCCGTTTTTCACGGGAACCCAAAAGATTGTGGATACGGAAGGTCGAGTTGAACGGTTCAAGAGAAAATATGCTAAGAAAGCGAAGGCGTAGCAGGTTTATGCAAAACCAAAATTTCTCAGATATTTTTAGGTAGTCATGGGCGAAACACTCACCGTAACTATCCTCAGGGTGTTCAAAATGGCCCATCCAGCAAGGCCATCATCGTAAAGGGCAATGGGGAAGGGGAAGAAAAGGAAATTTCTTACTCATCACCCTTCACTCAGGACTCATCACTTCATTAGTGAACGCCGCTGGCGAACCCTTCGATGGAATGTATCCTGAGCCTGGCCGAAGAGGGCTCAGGACATGCTTTTTCAACACCCTGCTAGTGTGTCACCCAGCGATTGCAGGCATTCGGGTTCCGGTTGTTCTCACGTACAATTCCTCGATTTAGTTCAACACGTCACATGTCAGGCGAGCAAAAGGATGAAGGGCAGGGAATCGGGTGGTTTGCCCAGTGGGAAGCTGTGGCCACTCGCTATGATAACCTAATCCATCAACTGGTCGATCCTTCCGTCCTTAGCCAAACCTCGCTCCTTATTGCCCTTAATAAGGAACGAGTTGAAATCGAAGAAACCAGCCAGCTTTTTCTGTCTCATCGCGCATTGCTTCAGGAAATCTCGAATACAGAGCGGATGGTAAGTGAACCGAGTCAGGGTGCGGAAATGCGGGCCTTGGCTGAGGAGGAACTTGTTTCACTCGTTGCTCGTCGAAAACAGATCGAATCTCGGGCTTTAGAATTATTGCATCCCAAGAATGCCGAGGATGACAAGAATTCATTCATTGAAATTCGTGCGGGAACGGGCGGGGAAGAGGCTGCATTGTTTGCGGCGAGCCTATTGCGTATGTACGTTCGCTTTGCCGAGAAAAAAGGACTTCGTGTTGAAATGGTCGACAGTAATGATACGGGGATCGGAGGATGCAAGGAAGCCATTTTCCTGATTGAAGGCAAGGGCGCCTACGGACATTTTCGGTATGAAAGTGGTGTACATCGCGTGCAGCGAGTCCCCACCACTGAAGCCAGTGGTCGAATTCATACCTCGACGGCTACCGTGGCGGTGATGCCTGAAGTGGAAGAGGTTGAGGTGCACATTGATCCCAAGGACCTGAGGATTGATACCTTCTGCTCGTCTGGTGCCGGTGGCCAGAGTGTCAATAC
>JAYWMS010000271.1:0-1799 GCA_035873215.1 Nitrospirota bacterium
GGTATTGGGGATCGAGCCGAAAGTGAAGAGAACCGAGAAGGGGAAACGGTAGTCTTAGTGGATCGTAGTACCGAAGGCCGAAAGTGAAGGCCGAGAAGATGGGGAATCGAGACCCAAGGGACCCATTGAAGGGAAGGCGAAACCGGGTATAACGCTTTGTCGATCGGAAAGATGTCAGGTACACTGAGACCACAAGACATATCAACGCAAGTTCGACAAATTGTGGAGCAGGATGGCTCCTGGGTAGCAAAGTTATGCGTCAGAGTTGTGTTGACTACTCTGATTACCGAGGAACCGTATGACCGAATTGGTCACGTACGGATCTGTGGGGAGTGGGCTCATGATACACACCTCTATATGTGATTAAAAATTAAAGGAAATTTGTTTTTGGTCAAGGGTCAACGGACGGCTGGCGAGGTTCGATTTCGCCATATTCCGCACCTGCTTTAGTTCTAAGGCTTCTTTAAGAATCAACAGCGGTGCTCCCGTACAGGCTTGTTTAGCGGGTAGGATACCGCACTTAATGAGCTTTCTCACCTTGGAAACACTAACGCCTAACGCGTGGCTAACCTCTTCGGGCGTCAGCTCACCGCGTTGCTCTCGTTCACCTTCCTTAAACACTGGAATCCGATGATTCTTACGGAAAGCGCAGACGCGTGCTGGTGTCCAAGTTAGTCCAGAAGCCGTTCTTTTTCCCAATCGATTGAGACATCCAACGATATGTTTATCCGGCATAATACGGGCCAGTGCTGAAATGACCTCTTTTGTTTCAGCCTGCGTGATCCTGTTTGTTTCGCCACGTCGATTCTTAGTGAATTCAATGTCAGAATGATCCCCTCCTTGCCAATGAATTTTTAGTTTAATGAGACTGTGATCTGGCGTCTTTTGTTCGGCATGGACAACAATCTCCCTAATGACTGTCCGAATAATTCGCTTCTTGGTCTCCGAGTTGCTCTGCGCGTGGTTCCAGACAAAAGGCAGATCATCCGCTAACGCCATAATGTCTCGACGATCCTGTTCAGTTATGGCTCGATTCTGTTGCTCAAGCAAACCGATCTCATTTTCCAATTCAAAGACCTTGCTTAATGCGTGATTCCAGTCACCTTCCAACGTCGCGGCGACTAAACGATTTTCCGGATCAACGGCATCAACTTGACGCTTCGCACGAGAGGCTTCATATCGAGCTTGTTCCAAGGCCAGTGTGCGTTGCTGGCGAAGCTGTGATTGATGCCCGCAGAACCTTTCCGAGGCTTCTAGGGCAGCTTTCAGACCCAGAGGCGACAACACCTCCAATAGCGAATGGGATACTGCCTCATCAGCCCGTTTGCCGCCAAAACTCAGGCAGGTTTTATTCTGCTTGCTGTCTTTGCCACGACAGAGGTAAACACGCGTCTTACCGTTGCCTCCCTGATAGCGAGTCATCAACTTCGAACCACAATGACCACAACGCAGTATCCCCGACAAAAGCGCCGCTCCCCGACCCGCTGATCCCGTCACCAAGGGACGCTTCCGGTTGGTATTCTGCGCAATAATGCCCCTGTTATTCTGATACTCATCCCATGAAATATACGCTTCATGATGGTCACGAATCAACACTGTCCAGTCGCTCTGGGGTAACGGGACCCCCTTCTTAATATACTTTCTACCTTCTCTAATTTCGACCACACGTTTGGTTTTTCTATAAGCATGGGCGCCCGCATAAATAGGATTCTTAAGCAAATTACCCAAGACATTAACACGGGGTAACTTCCACTCTAATCGGCCACTATTTTTATAGGTTGCAATAGGCAATTCAATGT
>JAYWMS010000280.1:0-8732 GCA_035873215.1 Nitrospirota bacterium
GTCTCCAGAGCGGTCAGGTCAGCGGAGATGCAGGGTCGGTGGAGGGTCCTGCTCATTGCGGGCTGAAGCCAGGGATAGACGTCGGGCGCGCGGGAAGCGGGAGCGGCGACACGTTCGGCATCCCGAGCTCCCCCTATCCAGAGCTGGGAACGACGAACTTTTTTGAACCTTCCCTCCCACTGATGATGCCTGTCTTCTCATGAGCCTGTATTGACCAAGGGAGTGAAATATTCAACCGTCCCTTTCAGAACCGTTAGGTATCAACCACCGCGTTGGGCTAGATCGATGAGTACTCCTTCACGTAACCCATATTCACTGACCAGACATCGTTCAGCCCCAAGTTCCTCCATGATGCAGCGGAGGATGAGGGTCCCTGCCACGATCACTTCCGCTCTGCCTGCTTCCAGTCCAGCCAATCCCACCCGCTCTTTGCGAGTCCGATTGGTGACAGTGCGCTCCACCTCTTGGACGGTTGCCATACCAAGAGAATAGTTATGGATTCGATGTGGATCATAGGTGGTTAATTGCTGCGCCATAGCCGCTAACGAGGTGATGGTGCCTGCGGTCCCGATTAATGGCAATCCATCCACTCCCCCAAGATCACGAAAGGCCTTTCGGGTGAGTTCACGAGTCAGTTGTTCAGCTCTGTTTAATTCATCCTCAGCCGGAGGATCGCCCGTAAGCACTCGCTCGGTTAACCGGACTACTCCTATATCGATTGAAATCACGTTTGGGTGCTGCCCTTTCTTATTAACAATAAACTCCGTGCTACCCCCTCCAATGTCTAGCCCCAGAAAATCCTGGGTTTCTGCTGGCAGACCAGACCGAATCCCCAATAACGTCCGTCGTGCCTCCTCAGGTCCATCGATGACTTCAACTTCCAAGCCAGCTTCCGCTCTCACGCGAGAAAGAAATTCATCTCGGTTGTGTGCTTCTCGAACTGCACTCGTGGCAACGGCCGTTGATGCACGGACATCATGCGCATCAATTTCCTGTTTCCATTCCTGTAGGGCCCCAATAACTCGTGTTATCGCATCCTGTGACAATTGTTTGCTCTGATCCACACCTTCCCCAAGACGCAATATTTTTCGATCGGAATGGAGAGTTTTGACCGGTCCGCTTGCTTCGACTTCCCCGATCAGTAAGCGGCAGGTTAATGTCCCAATATCAATGCCAGCGACTCTCATGAAAAGTTACCCCACATTTCCAAGATCTAACTTTGCTTGCCAACGACGGATCATGACGGTCTTCAGCAATTGGTGTTCCGGTTTTTGCAAATGCGGATCCTCCTTGACCAACGCAAACGCAGCCTGTCGCGCCTGCTCCATGAGCTGCGCATCGCGGATGAGATTCAACACGCGAAATTCCGGCATCCCCCACTGCCTGGTTCCCAAGAATTCCCCCGGCCCGCGGATGCGTAAATCCTGTTCAGCAATGGCAAAACCATCTGAGCAGGTTACCATGGCTTTCAGTCGTTGTTGGGCTGATTGAGTGACTGTTTGTGTTCCCCTGACTGGGAAAATTCCCATCGACCCCAGTGGCAATTCCTTGGTCATCGACTGTGTTCTTGGTGCGTGATTGGTATCAACATGACTAGGCTCTTCGGATCCTACTCGCCGACCTCCTGAACTGATCAACACGCACAACGATTGATGCGCCCCTCGGCCCACGCGACCACGTAACTGATGCAACTGAGCCAATCCAAATCGATCGGCATGCTCAATGACCATCACGCTAGCATTCGGCACATCTACCCCAACCTCGATAACAGTTGTCGCCACCAGTACCTGAATCACCCCTTCTTTGAACGCCGCCATTACTTCAGCTTTTTCTTCGGATTTCATGCGGCCATGGAGTAGCCCCACTCGCAGTGAAGGAAACTCTTCAGTTTGCAACCGCTCAAACGCTTGCATAGCGGCTTCGAGATCGACCTTTTCCGATTCATCGACCAGGGGGAATACGATATAGGCCTGTCGGCCAGCTTCGACTTCTTTGCGAACCAGATTATAGGCTCGATCCCGCTGACCTTTACGAATAATCCTCGTGCGAATGGGTTTCCGCCCCGGAGGCAGTCCATCAATGATCGACACATTCAAATCCCCATACACGGTCATGGCCAAAGTCCGAGGGATTGGCGTGGCTGTCATCACTAACACATCCGGCCGAATCCCTTTGGATCGAAGGGATGCCCGTTGCAAGACGCCAAACTTATGTTGCTCATCCACCACGACAAGACCCAGCTTGGCAAACTGCACGCCACCTTCAATCAACGCATGCGTTCCGACGATCAATTGAATGGTTCCGGTTGAAATTTTCTCAAGCAGGTTGGCGCGCTCCTTGTGAGACATACCGCCCTTCATCACGGCCACTGTGATTCCCAACGATTCCAGAAATATCCGGATGTTCAAAAAATGTTGCTCTGCTAAAATTTCCGTAGGAGCCATCAAGGCGGCCTGATACCCACAGCCGCAGGCGACCAACATGGCGTGTAAGGCCACGATAGTTTTCCCGGCTCCCACATCTCCTTGGATCAGACGATTCATGGGATGCGGTCGTTTCATATCATCCATAATGTCCTGGATGACTCGCTTCTGAGATGGGGTAAGTTGAAAGGGCAACTTCCCATGTAGTTGGGTCACGAGGGGAGTGTGCACATCAAACCCAATACCGGGCGTTTCTTGTTGATACGATTGCTGACGAACCGCTAAGGCTGCTTGCAGCACAAAGCCTTCTTCAAAAGCTAATCGTTGGTGGGCAAGCGTTTGCCAACTATTCAGTGCTATTAGGTTCTCTCCATTCGGAGGAAATTGCGCATGGGCAATGGCTTCTGACACTTCGGGAAAGCCATATAGCTGACAAATCCCGTCAGGCAGAATGTCCTCGAGGCTGTTCCGATAATGATCCAGAAGATGATGGATCATCCACCGCAGATGACGAGAGGTGAGCCCGCGAGTCTCATGATATATCGGCACGATCCGTCCAACGTGTAAAAGGAGATCATCTTTTTGATCAATCACTTCGAACTGCGGACTCCGCAATTGCAGAATGTTCCAACTTCCGGACGGAGTAGAAACAGGTCCACTCAACACCACCCGCATGTCCTTTTCTAATACATCTTCAAGGTAGGGTTGGTTAAAAAACACAGCCTCGATCATACCCGTTTCGTCTCGCACCGCGATGGTATAGATGGTCATACCTTTTCGACGCGTCCTGCGAAGAGACGTTCTTTGAATCACACCGGATATTGTGGGCTTTGTCCCCGGTTCCAAGGACTTGATGGGAGCAATCTGCGAACGATCCTCATACCGCCAAGGCAAGAACCAGAGGCCATCTTCAACAGTCTTTATTCCCAGCTTCGCTAGGAGAGCCGCCCGTTTTGGTCCAATGCCTTTTGCAAATTGAATAGGAATTTCTGATAGCGGGCGCTGGTCTTCATGTTGACTTCGATAATCGGTCGATTTGGTCGCCTTTGGCACCTTTGCCTCAAAGTGCTCAGGATCGTTTGAGGCGTGAGTGGACTCTAGGCCTCCCGTTTCCGACGCAAGCTTCTGTGGAATTATTTGCGTGGACTTATTAATGGAAGCCGCTTCTCCCAACCCACCATGTGATGAATTCACTTTGGCCCGGAGTTCTTGTAAGAGCATTCGGCCATGCTCCAGTCGCCGTTTATGAAACTCCTGTGCCTGGTCATGCGTATCCTGAAACAGTGCACGCAACACCAACATGTTGGCTTCGATTTCTGGTGAGAATATGCATTTTCCTAAAGCGGTCACGATTTGAGAAGAAATATAGTGGTCAATATTCTTGATGGTTTGAAGTCCCCGGGGTCCCAACCGACTCGCTACCATGAACGGACGCTCCAACCGATCCAACAACTGTATCAGATATTCCTGAGTCGCAGTGGGACCTTGAGGTTGAACGGGCATAGAGTCTTTACCAAACGACTTGAGTGATATATCGTGGGAATGTTGAAAAAAGTATGTCCTGAGCCCTTCGACTCCGCTCAGGACAGGCCTGGTCGAAGGGGCCGCCAGCGGCGTTCGCGCCATTGTGCCTGACCTTCTGGCTCACAGACTTGCCGCTCTTCGCGGCGTTCGCGCTCACGAATGGTGAGTACGCTTCACGCGTCAACAGGCTGTGGCCTTTCCTTCGATGTACTCCGGACACGACTGGACGGACCCTTCTGAAAAACTCAGGGCATGCTTTTTTGACCATTCCCGTCGGCTGCTGATATCGATTTCGTCTCGGGCATGTATGGGCCAGGTGAGAGAGACACTCAACCGGCCTATGGTGCATTTGGGTTACCAATAAACCTGGCAGTCGATCCTGAGTCAGAAGCAGACTATTTTGAACCACTCTGGAACAGGCTCCTCGAGCAGATTCAACCCGTATGCACATGTTCTAAGGGATTCGGGCTTGTCTTATCGACCGCCCGTATGGTAACAAGAGTACCTGACCGGTACAATCTTTGGAGGGGGAACAAGATTTATGGCTTTTGCATGTTCAATTTGTGGAAAAAAACGAATGGCTGGCAACAATGTCAGTCATTCCAACAATAAAACCAAGCGGGTGTTTAACCCCAATATTCAGGCGGTCAAAGCCTTAGTCAATGGGGCTGTTCAACGGATACGTGTCTGTACACGGTGTCTTCGCTCTGGTCTTGTGAAAAAGGCCGTTTAAGCAAATTCCGTTTCCCCCCTCCACCGATCACTTCCCAGAGCGCTGACCGATTCTTTACCCCATTCCTTCAATTGCTTCTTTGAAAACCAATTTCCTGAACCTATTAAACCGATTTAAACACCAGCGCAGCCGAGTTAATGCAATACCGCAAACCAGTAGGTGGTGGTCCGTCGTCAAATATATGACCCTGATGCCCCCCACACCGTGCACAATGGACTTCGGTTCTGGGGTAGATTAGGTTCCAATCAGTTTTCGTTCCAACAGCCTTTTCGGAAACCGGTTCCCAAAAGCTTGGCCATCCCGTTTTACTATCAAATTTCTCCTCTGAAGAAAACAGCGCCAGGTCACAGGCCGCACAATGGTATACCCCTTTTGATTTTTGGTCATGATATTCATTGGCAAATGGACGTTCCGTTCCTTCTTGGCGCAAGACACGATATTGCTCTGAGGTCAGGATCGCTTGCCATTCAGCACCGGTTTTGGTCACCTCAAACACTTCTTTTTGATCACTGGCTATTGCTTTCTCAAACCCCATCATTTTCGTCAGGGCACCGATTCCCACGAGTGCCCCAACACTTAACAATGTTCGTCGTCCTAGTTCCATAATCATCCTCCTCTCACAGGAATACACCCAATTCTCCCATTGTCGGTTCATGAGGGGATGGGTGTAAATCCCCTCATACTGAATCTAAAACAATAGTCTCGAATGGAATAAAAAGATTACAAAAGGTAGGTCTGGGGTTCTGGAGATCTATCGTCTTGAATTTAGCGTGTGTACACCGTTAGGAACAAATGAGAAAAGTCTATTCCTTGTGTGAAGAGCCTTTTATGGGGTTCTAAAGACCAGAGTTATACTTTAAATCGACCGATAACGCCTTGTAAGTCTTCGGATAATCCGTGTAAGCCATGGCTCCGTTTGGCTGATTCCGCAGCACCCTCCGTCGTTTCTTTCCCAACTTTCGCAACAGCTTCCAAATCCCTGGCTATTTGGACAGTCGTGGAGGACTGTTCATGAGCTGCGGCCGCAATTTGCTGAATCATACCGTCCGTTTTCAGCACTAAGGACTGTATATGTGTTAATGCCTGGCTGGTATCATGAGCGAGCGATACGCCATCCGTCACTTTGTTAGTTCCTTCTTCCATAGACTTCACTGCTACCTTCGTGTCGCCTTGGATTTGACGAATCATCTCTCCAATCTCGTGTGTGGCCCGGGTCGTACGTTCGGCTAACTTCCGGACTTCATCTGCCACTACCGCAAACCCACGTCCTTGTTCCCCGGCACGGGCAGCTTCGATCGCCGCATTAAGCGCGAGCAGATTCGTTTGATCGGCAATATCCTCGATAGTGCCAACAATTTCTCCAATTTGATCTGACGATTTCCCGAGTTCAGTGATTACGATCGCGGTTTGTCCGACGGCCTCCGACAACGCCTGCATGCTTTTCACCGTTTGCTCTACAATGCGTTGACCATTTTGTGCCGTTTCCGATGCCTCCTTCGCAATTCCAGCTGCCTCTTGGGAATTGCGAGCTACCTCATTGGCCATCATGGTCATTTCGTCGACAGCCGAGGCCGATTGCGTTAACCGGCTATTGGTTGATTCAGCACCTCGGGCCATTTCATCAGCGTTTTTTGACATGTGACTCGATTCCGAAGCCACCTGGTTCGTCATCTCCCCTACCTTCCCGATGGAATCTTGCAGCTTGTCGATAAATAGGTTGAATATTCTGGCAAGGTAAGCGATCTCATCCTTCCCAGATAATGACACGCGCTTGGTGAGATCACCTTCTCCCTGAGCAATGTCCTTGACCATGTCTGTTAGTTGGCGTAGCGGAACAATGACCATTTTATGGACAAGCCATTGGACCATGATCAAGGTTGTTAAAATGACCGCCACTAAATGACCAAACGATTGGAGCCAGTTTTGATCCGCGCTATACACCACATACAGTTGGATGGCCGCTTGAATCAGAGCAATCACTCCAAGCACCAAGGCGATTTTAGGACCAATTCGTAATTTTTTCATGATAGATGTCCCATTGTGTTAAAAATTTTTATACTTTTAACTTGAGTCCTGGTCGTTATTGATCTCATATTGGCAAAAAAATAGCGCATGTGGATCCCTCTCCTAAGGAAAGTAGATCTTCATGCGCCTTCACCTGGCAGGATCCCTTAATCTACCCTGCCCGACAGGTTGGATCGCTCCATTCGTTCGATCCAAATGTTCTTTTCATCCTATTCACTCTCAATCGGATTTGAAAACAGGAAACTTTAATACCTGTGATACTAAATCCTTGCAACTCTAGCCGATCACACAGACCACATCTTGAGAATATCTTCTGGAGTTTCACAGTAATATTCCGGATCAAGAGCCAGCACTTTGTCTCGGTTGCCGTACCCATATCCAACGGCACATGCGCGCATGCCCGCTGCTTTAGCAGCTCGAACATCGTTGGTACTATCTCCAACCAAGACTGCACGCTCTGCCTTGATTCCCAACTTTTTAAGTATCCGAAACAACATCCCAGGGTCCGGCTTCAAATCCGAAGTATCCGTGGGGCTTTCCACAGCAGCAAACCGGTCCCTTACCCCTAAACCCTCAACGATTCGTAGCGTATATTCTAACGATTTATTCGTGGCAATCGCCTTCGTACAGCCATTTAATTTATCAAAGACGCATTCAAGGCCAGGATAAAATTGTGTTGTGTCCAAACAATGCATCAAATAATGCTCGCGAAACACAGTCAGCGCTTCTTCATACCGCGCAGGATTGTCTTCTCCCACCGACAAACGGAGAAGGCGTTTGACTCCATCCCCGACGAATCCGAAAATCTCTTCCGTAGAACGGACCGGTAACCCTAAATCTTCTAATGTCAGATTGACTGAACTGGCGATGTCATATTTTGAATCGATGAGCGTCCCATCGAAATCGAAAATGACCAATTCGATAGGTTCATTCGTTGCAACATGGCCCTTCATCCAGCTTGCTCCAACGCTTCCCGCAAGAATTGTAATCTTTCTACTCGCCTTTCACGGCCTTCATTCACTTGAGCGTCGCGGACAAAATCAATCAATCGTTTCCGGCCCACATGTGGAGGAAACTGAGGCGAGACAATTTTCCAACGATTGTCCACCGCTTTGATGCGAATAGGAATGGTTTCTTCCCGTACTTCCGTCAAGAACGTGGCCGCTTCCCATTGAATCACCCCGACGATTTGATAGGTGACCGGAATCACTGCTTCGACCGGACTCACAATCTCCCATCTGTCAACATCTCCGACAACGGTATATTTCGAAATGACGACCACCTGTCCCCACACTGGTTCTTCTCCCCATGCAGTATAGGGTTTCAGGACTTCATACGACAGTGCGTTCAGTCGTGCGCCTCGCTTATCTAAGGACAGGTACTTTTCTACGACTTTGGATGGATCATTCGTAAGGTCATTCGTCAATCCAAATAGTTGCCCGGGAAACAGAAACATGAATCCCACACACCACCCGATCGCAGTTTGCTGTTTACGCAAGGGGTGTCCCTCATGTTTAAGTCTGTGGACAACTTTATCCATGTTGCGATTCCAAGTTGGTGATAGACCACAGGGATGTGTCGTAATCAAGGCACGACGCAAGCTTGTCTGAAAAATGTTTACGTGCGGATACAACGATACTCAATGAATGTCGTGGGAAAGCGCTATTACCCTTTGATCAAAATGACGAGGATGATACCAAGCAGTAGCCACAGCGGAATGGATAACATAAGTCCCCAAGCTAAGCCTTGGGCTGTTTTGAGACGACCTTTGAGTGACCGTCGTTCTAGGGCTTTTTCAATTCTCAGCTTAACGTCTTCAAGGTGAAAGGGCTTGGCGATATAGTCTTCAGCGCCCTTATTGATCGAGTCCACGGCTGACCCAATTGACGGATGGCCCGTTATCATTAAGAAAATTACCTCTTCGTCCACCTCGCGGATCCGACGCAACAGCTCCATCCCATCCACCTTCGGCATAACCAAATCTGCCATGATGATTTGGAAGTCCCCACGTTGATAGTGATTGAGGG
>JAYWMS010000288.1:0-8547 GCA_035873215.1 Nitrospirota bacterium
ATGGGGAGGTGTGGCTGAAGACATCAGTATTAAGGTGAAGGGGCAAGGGCAAGCTGGGCCCCAAGAGGTGAAGATTAACCTCGCGGATCCTACTCTTGTGAAGGCACGGTTGCATTCTGAAGCACTATCTCTTCCTTCTGAAATCAACGCGATTTTAGTTGAGGCGGATGATCTGTTAACGATGGGAGTGAAAGACCACTTCGAAACAACACTGTCATTCCGTGATGACATTTTCACCTGGGCGGTGGAGGGTTTTCTCCAAGCACAATATGGTAGTGAGGCATCGCCGTTGGGTGCTCGGATGACGCTGCTTCGAGCCGCAGGGGATGGTAGCAACCTGCTGGAGACCGAGGGGCAATTATACACCTGGGGACGAGTCTACTATTTACCGAAAGATTGGCCCGAAATCGAAAAAATTGAATGGGATATCAATGGCGCTGTCTCATCAACCAATCAGCAGGTGGAGCTCAGGCTTGAGCCGGCATCGTTCATCAGTTCGGCGGATCTGCGAACGGGCCAACTTCATATACCCGAGTCGTTAGTGAAGTTGGAGCAACCGTGGCGGATCATCTATGACAGTCGTACACACGAATGGAAGGCTGATTTACTTTCTTTGCCTCTTGGAATTTCATCCTTTCACTGGGGGGATGCTGAAGCGTCAATTCAAAAGACGTTACTGCATATCACCCAATTCCGTGGAGATCCAACCTCATGGGAGTTGAATGGCAAAATTATTGTGGGTGGCATTTCCACTACATGGACATCGGTCACATTTCCCACTACAAACTTCGGGATGGGTTTTTGGGTCAAGCCCTCGGAGGTCGCTCTTGGAATGAGACTTGAAACACTCGATAAATCCATCAGTGGACAAGGTCGCATGCATCATAATTTCGAAACGAAACGGGGAAATGTACTCGCCACCTTGACGCCTCAACCATTTTCCATGTCGAGACATCGACTAAGCCACATGCTAAAACCCTGGTCCTACCCATTTGATGTGACAAGTGGAGAAGTTTCCGCAAAAGCATCGGTCGCTTGGGAGGCAGATACGGGTGTGCCTGACGAAGGCGTTCAGGTTGCCCGCGGTGAACTTACGATGACTGCCAGCCATATTGGTGGTTCCTATCACGATGTTGCCGTGCAGGATGTGAATGCCACTCTGACGTTAATGGGTACGGGTTTGGATAATGTCGCGATGCCTGTCCCTGCGTCGGTGACCGTTGGAAGTGTCAATCATGGTATACAAGTCAGCGATCTGTCTTTTGCCCTGCAGTTGGGGTTCGATGGGACGACGAGTATACCTACATTGGATATCCAGGATTTTTCCGGGCACGTGTTTGAAGGGGAGATCTCCAGTCCTCGCATCTATCTCAATACGACAATGCCTCGCAATGCTTTTGTGCTGAAACTGGATAGCTTGAAACTGGACAAGATATTACAGTTGGAGCAACAGCAGGACTTGGAAGGCACGGGCGTGCTTAACGGATTTGTCCCCATCACTCTTCATGGGGCTGATGTGGAGATCAAAGATGGGAAAGTAGAAGCACAACCACCAGGCGGCAAAATTCGGTTCCGGCCTTTGGAAGAAACCGTCAAGAAGCTAAGTCAGTCCAACTTGAATATGGATGTCGTTTTGCATGCACTCACAAACTTCCATTATGATGTATTAGCCGTGGGCGTGAATTATTCGCCCAATGGTACATTAAAGTTGCATGCCAAGTTGGAGGGCAAAAACCCTGACCTGGAACACGGTCAGCCCATTCATTTCAACATGAACATTGAAGAAAATATCCCTGCCCTTCTCCAAAGTCTTAGAGTGGTCAAAGACATCGAACAACAAATAGACCAATTGGTTCAGAAACCGTTTTGAGTACTACCAGGCTAGGTTGCGGATGGGAATACAGAATAGGACTTGGTGGTGAGCACAACATGAATGCACAAGAGACCCAAGTCAGTTTTACGTCCCACATTCGATGTCATGTAGGATGTCTGGTTTTGATCGTGTGTATGCTTGTCTTGGTAAGTTGCGGGACCCCAACAGCCAGGGTGGAAATTGTCCCTTCTGATAAACCGATCACGATTAACTTGAATATCAAGATCGATCATGAAGTTCGCGTGAAAGTCGAAAAAGACTTGGACGAGGTGTTTTCCAAAGATAGTAAACTGTTTTAGCTGGAGCGGAGGCAGGTTGATGAAGCAACGATGTGTGTTGTCACTACGGTTGATGCTGGTCGCTATGATCGGAGTCACGATCGGAACAGCCAGTGTTGTACTTGCGTTGTCGTTGACTGAAGCGAAAGATCGGGGACTGGTGGGAGAACAGCTTAATGGCTATTTAGGGATCGTGGGTTCGTCCCAGACTCCGGACGTCCAAGCGCTCGTCAATGATATTAACCGACAACGGCGTGAAAAATACCAGGAGATTGCCGCGCGCAATGAAACAAATGTGCAAGCGGTTGAACTGTTAGCAGGCAAAACCGCGATCAGTAAAACCCGGTCAGGTCACTATGTTCAAATATCATCGGAGAATTGGGTCAAGAAATAAATTCCTGCATGCCTTCCTGAACGATACCTACCCGTTTTAGGTTCCTTTTTCGTATCTCGCCCCTTAAAGAAATGACCTTGAAAATCTTTTGCATGGTTCGGAATAAATGTAACGCATGTTTCTGGATCAGAAGTTGCTTTTAGATGGGGCCGTTGAATAATTTGAATCCTCACCGGGGTTACCCCTTACCGTGCCACTGCGAGGCAATCGAAAACCATGTGGAAATGTTCAAAAATGTCCGTCATTTCACCCACCCAAACCCAAAGGCGCTAAGACGCCCTTTTCCCCGGGCAAGGCCGTAGCTCCTTTGGCACGCGGAGCGTACAAGCGTACGTGAGCGCGAACGGTGCGAAGAGAGCCAGTTTGTGAGCCCGAAGGTGACAAAGGGGGGAGAACGCCGCTGGCGGACCCTACGCCTTCGCGAGGGCATGCTTTTTTCAACACTCCCTAGATGTGTCGTGGACGTCGACGTATAGACATGTTACAAAACGAAAACAAAACCTGTAGTCAAATGGAAAATCTTCAGGAGGGTATCTCGTGAATTCAGTAAGTGAGTTTTGGCATGTGGTTGGTGATGTTTGGGATGCCGGAGTTCTTGGAGTGAGTCTAGGAAATGTCGTTACGGCTCTCGGCATCTTCTTCATTTTCTTACTCGTCCGCAGGTTATTTTTCCGTCTGGTGGTGTCGTCGTTACTGGTCCTGACGAGCAAGACTAAAACCAATCTGGATGACCTGCTGTTGCAGGCCATCGAAAAGCCCTTGGAGTTTGCGTTTGGGGTGGTGGGCCTCTATGTCGCCGTGCAAGCCGTGCCGATGTCCGAGGACGTAGGAATAATCTTCGACAGAATAGTCCGGTCCCTGGTCGCCTTTACCATGTTTTGGACAATTTTCCGAGCGTTGGACCCACTGTCCTTTTTGATGGATCGTATTCTCAGTGTGGTGGGTAGTCCCGGCATGCAAGATACCATGAAAGATTTCTTGATTAAGCTGACAAAGTTCGTGGTGATTGCGTTGGGAGTCGCCGCGGTGTTTCAAGAATGGGGATTCAATGTGGCAGCGGTCTTGGGTAGTTTGGGTTTGGTGGGTATGGCCGTGGCGCTCGGTGCAAAAGATTTCATTGCCAACTTGTTTGCCGGACTCACGATATTCTTGGATCGCATGTTTGAGAAAGGAAACTGGATTCAAACACCTGATGTGGATGGGGTGGTGGAGGACATCGGGTTTCGGGCAACCAAGGTTCGCCGCTTTGATAAGGCCTTGGTTACGATTCCTAATGCCCGCCTAGCTGGAGAAGCGTTGATCAACTTTTCAAGGATGACCAATCGGCGGATCTACTGGAAAATTGGAGTCGAGTACCGAACGACTCAAGACCAACTGCGAGCCATTATTCGAGACATTCTGGATTACGTTAAGAACAATCCTGATTTCGAAACCGATCCCTCGCGAACCAAAACGTTTGTGTTTATGGATTCGTTCGGGGCTTCAAGTATCGACGTCATGCTGTACTGCTTCACAAAGTCGATTGAATGGGGTGAGTGGCTCGCGGCCAAGGAGCGGTTGGCATACAAAGTGAAAGAAATCGTTGAAGGCCATGGATCAGCCTTTGCGTTTCCATCGACATCGCTGTATGTCGAAACCTTGCCGTTTGGCAAACCTGAGCCTTTCCCATTGCCAGGTCAATCGGAAAGCTCTCGTTCGAATGAATGACCTGGAAGGAAACATGGTTCATGCGATGACCTTGTGGATGATACAACACCATAAGGAGTAAAGCTTGATTAAGACTTCCCGAGATGCTCTCGAGTCAATTGAAAAATAATCGGACTGAGCGCGACAAGGGCGATGAGATTCGGAATGGCCATGAGACCGTTTAAGATATCGGCGACAATCCAGATCAATCCGAGATTCCCCACGGCACCGATGGGAATCGCAATGATCCACATTATGCGATAGGGCAGAATCGCCCGTATACCGAACAAAAACTCCGCGCATCGTTCTCCATAGTAGCTCCAGCCTAATAGAGTCGTGAAGGCAAACAGAATGAGTGCAAACGTCACGATGAACCCACCGGATTCGGAAAGCCCCGTTTGAAAGGCTTGAGTGGATAAGGCCGCGCCGGTTTCACCATTCGTCCAGGCTCCTGTGATAATAATGACTAACGCCGTCATGCTGCAGACTACGATGGTATCAATGAACGTACCCAGCATAGCTATCAAACCTTGTTGAACCGGGTTGGTGGTTTTGGCTGCAGCATGAGCAATGGGAGCACTGCCCAATCCCGCTTCGTTGGAAAAGAGTCCGCGCGCGATACCAAACTGCATTGCCATCAAGATCGTCGAGCCGGCAAATCCTCCGGCCGCAGCCGTGCCTGTGAACGCATTCGAAAGAATGACCCCAACCGCCGAGGGAATGTGATCCCAATGAGTGATTAAAATAAATAACGCGCCGCTAAGATAGCTGAGAGCCATAAAGGGGACGAGCTTGGCCGCGACAGCACCCAGCCGACGAATGCCACCGATGAGGACCGCCCCTGTCATCAACGCCATGATCAGGCCTGACACCCAGGTGGGAACATGCAGCGCCGATTCAACCGCATTCGCGACGGTGTTGGCCTGGACCGTATTGCCAATGCCAAAAGCTGCAACGGTACCAAACAGGCTGAACAAGATGGCCAACCACCGCCAGTGAGAACCCAATCCATTTTGAATGTAATACATCGGGCCACCGACGTGATGTCCCAATTCATCGACTTCCCGATATCGAACGGCCAACACCGCTTCCCCGTACTTCGTGGCCATGCCGAATAGAGCGGTGAGCCACATCCAAAAGACCGCCCCGGGACCACCAAGAAATATCGCAGTGGCGACTCCGGCAATGTTTCCACTGCCGACGGTGGCGGAGAGCGCAGTCATGAGAGCCTGGAACGGACTGATATCACCAGAATCTTGAGTGCTCGGTGATCGACCCGCCCAAAGCAAGCGAAAGCTGTAGGCGATCCTTCGCCATGGCAGCGCGTGCAAGCCGATCGTCAGGTAGATGCCAACGCCGACGAGGAGCGTCAACATCGCGGGTCCCCAAATAAATCCGCTGACGGTGTTTAAGACATTGTTCAGGGCTTCCATGGTGTGTCTTATTTGGATCTGAGGAAGGTCGAGATTGTTAAGAGGAAAAAGAGTTCTTTCTCTTAAAGAGTTCTGTGTGCCTCAGGTCTTTTGTACCCTTTCGTGCCTTTTGATGGCGTGTCAGGTGGAGAAACGTCTCCTCCTAAATTAGTCATCATCGTCCGATCGTTTTTGTGACGGTGTTTCCAAACACTGGACGGTGGGGAAGGGGCCATCTTGAATAAATTCTTCCGGGTCTAAAGGAGGTTGACCAAGTTCTTGTTCAAGGGCCGTTAAGAGGGATCCAAGTAGGTGGGGGGTATAAGAGAGAGAAGGGAGTTTTCGCTCCCGCACGAAGGGACTCCTGGACCAGCAAGAACTAGACCCCCGGGTAGGGGAGTCGTCGTGTCCCAAAAGCCGTAATCGATCATTCCTCCCCTGAGCAAATTTTCTAAATCTGCGAGTCCGAGAATTTCTCCCTCCAATGTGCGGTAGGTGCTGTCATCAAAGATATCATTGAGACAAGCGGGAGCTGCAAAAAACCCGGAGACGAAACCGACCCTCGCATCGTTGAGGTTCAGTTTAAAAGGGTCCTTCTCGGTAATGGCTGAAATGTTGGCACAAGTACCAGAATCCGCCGGATCCTCAACACACACCAATTGTGGAGCGCTGGAAGTATGATACGGGTCCGAGAATTCAAACCCCTCTACAGTTCGAGGAGCCGTGTCCACCCAATTCATACACCCATCCACTTTTCCTTTTTCTAGAGCATCTCCTACTCCACCATCGATTGAACATTCACTAAACTCGCGTAGCTGCACTTTACACTTCATGTCGGTATTGGCTTCGCAAACGGCCTTGAGGACTTCAAAATCAATGCCTTCAAAGGGGCCGGACGTAAACGGTGGAAAGGTGCCGGGATCAATGGCAATTCGAAAGGTTTCGAACCCCTGACCAAGGGTCATCTGTGGAACGCGAGAAGATTGGTCGGCCAGAACCACTGCTGGCATGGCGGTCAATAGGATGAGGCATGTGTGCATGCCCAATGCCTTGAGTTGGGATGTCATTTGATCAACCTCCCTTTGCCAGGAATTTTATATATGTTAGGAAGACAAGTAGAGGATGAGTCAACAGGCCTGGAAAGACCGCAGCCTCCTAGGCTAAAGCTTCACGAAAGCTATCCTACCTTCTTCTCGCAGTCAAATGAACAAATCTCGAAGACAGCAAGTTGTTGGGTTGGTGTTGAATTTTAAAATGGAGAAATGGTCGGAGGAGTCCAAGGTAATCATGAAGTAGGAGAATGGAAGGAATAATTGGGTACTCTAAGCTGTGGGATACCCTATGAATGCCGACTACCGACTACCGACTACCGACTACCGACTACCGACTACCGACTACCGACTACCGACTACCGACTACCGACTACCGACTACCGACTACCGAAACCCTGCTTGCTGATAACACTGGAGTGCTTCAAGAAATCCCCGGTTGGCAAGATTTGCCGCTTTGGCTATGTAGAACCGTTCTACGGTGCTACAGTACCCACCCTTTTTTCTGCGTCGACAGGGTTCCAAGGGGCCTGACGGGTTGTTCGACACATCTCGAGCGATAAATTCTGCGCTTTTTTCAACTCGTTCCTGATGTTGAATTTCTTGTTGTAGCGCAGCAATCTCAGGCTTCAACCCATCGATTTGCTGAATCGTATCAGGGATGGAGGCGGTCAGAGATTCTCGCATCGTCCGAATAAACTCCGGAACATCAACCTTTCGCAAGAGCCCCTCCATCTCTTCATGTAAGTGTAAAAGATTTTCAGGGCATGAGGCATTTTCCTCGATCGATGCAGGGCCAGGTGTTTCGGCAGTGGCGGTTATCGGAAGTGTTGAGATAACCAGGGTGAGGATGACCAAAATCCTATACATTTTCATGACACCGTCCGTGTTGTTTCAATGTATGGTCTGCTTTACCTATTATGGGACCGTTGAATAATTCAAAAATTTTCAAAGGCCAATCCCATTTTTCAAATTCCATGAATCATCACAAGCCAGAGGCCTGTTCAAAAAAGCCCACTTTGTCACCTGCCCAAACCCAAGGGCGCCAAGACGCCCTTTTCCATGGGCAAGGCCGCAATCCTTGTGACGCACGGAGCGTACTAATAAGTACGTGAGCGAGAACTCCGTGAGGCGCCAGGTCTGTGAGCCCGAAGGTCTGGCAAAACGGCGAGAAGGCTGCTGGCGGCCCCTTCGACCATGCTCAGGAAATGTTTTTTCAACATTCCCATAATTTTCAAAGAATTTGACATGCCTCTGAGGCCCTGGTAAATTCTGGGCTCAGTCTCTGCTAAGCACTTTTTGACACAATCACAGAGGAATTTGATCAAAAGACCTCACCTGATCCAGCAACCACGGGAATTCACGAAAAGGAGGGACCATGGGGAGATCACCAAAAATGACACAAGCCAAACGGAGCCGTGAACTGGGGCTCCAGATGAAACGGAGAGATAAGAACGATCGTCGAGACCAACGAAAAACCGAAAATCCGCAAAATGTGCCAGTCCTGGAGGGAGAAGATCCCGACTTAGTCGGACTCCGGCCTGGACCTCAGGCTCCACTTTATTAATTCCTACTTTCTAAAGTAAAGTGGCGAATTCGCAATCAGAAGCAAGTTGTTTAGTTGGCCCGCCTAACTAAATAGTCACCCCATCACATTCCTGTTCGGAAAACCCAGAATTTCCCAAACGTGCCAGTTCTGACCGGCTCTGTTACCGAGACCACTTATCGCTTGGTTTTCGTGCGGCGTGTGGGGACGGCCAGCGATGGATCGTCCGGCCAGTGATGCTTGGGGTAACGCCCTCGCAAATCTTTCTTGACCTCATGATAGGCTGACGCCCAAAAGCTTGCGAGATGC
>JAYWMS010000322.1:0-3712 GCA_035873215.1 Nitrospirota bacterium
CAATGTAGGAAACACCAGGAAATGACTATGCGAGGTTTTCACACTCTGATTATAGCGGTAGTAATAGGAGTCAACAGTGGAGCGTACTCACAACACCCTCCACTGTTGACAGTCCCTCATGGCGACGAGGACACGGTCACTCTCGCCATCAATCTCGATAACCCTGCCCGCGTCATCGATTGGCCGAATGCCTTTCTGATTTATGTGGAGCATGGGCAGGCATGTTGTGAAGGAAGGGTTCCGGTTCAGGGGACCTATCATCAAAATGAACAAGCCGTGACATTTCAGCCTGACTTTCCTTTTGCAGAAGGAACCTCATACCGCGTCAGGGTAAAAGCCTCTCTTGTTGAAGATGAAACGGCACTGCCGGGTCTAAGGGTCATGCACCGTGGCCAGGAATTTTTGGAATCTCGATTTACACTGCCGACAAGTCAGGCCCACCCACCCGCAAAAGTTGTCCAAATATTTCCGACGAGCAATGAACTTCCTGCCAATGTGTTGCGATTCTATGTGTACTTTTCATCACCTATGCGTCGTGGCTTTTCAGATACTTCCGTTAGGTTGGTCGATGAAGAAGGACGGGATGTCCCTAAAGCATTTATGCGCTTCAAACAAGAACTGTGGGACCCTCACCAGAAACGGCTAACGATCATTTTTGATCCAGGACGAATCAAGAGAGGACTCAGTACGAATATGAAGTTGCAACCTGCCTTGCAAGAGGGAAAGCACTACCGTCTCATCATCGAGAAAAATTGGGAAGATGCCCAAGGAAACCTCTTGAAAAATCAATACGAAAAAAGGTTTCTAGTGAGTCCAGCCCTACGTTCTATTCCTGATTCCAAGCGCTGGACATTGACGTTACCTCAAGAGAATTCTAGGGAAAATTTTCGCCTTCATTTTTTGCGCCCATTTGATCACGCATTATTACAACGGATGATTACAGTCAGAAGTAAAGCAGGCGATTCTATTGAGGGGGCCATCGAGATTGATCAGGCCGAAACACGCTGGCAGTTTACGCCAAAGCACCCTTGGAAAAATGGTCAGTACACCATTCATGTTGATGCTACGTTAGAGGATGTGGCTGGCAATAATTTGCAAGGTCTCTTTGATCGACCTGCAGAAGAACCATTAACCGATGTCGTGAGCATTGAGTTGCCGTTTGTACTAAGCAAACAGTAAAAAATTTAACAAACTGGGAAGAAAGGAAAGGGCCAAGTCTTTCACTGCCATTTATCGGACAAAAAAAGCAGGCAAATCTATTGGGGAAAATAATCCGACGACACAAGAACCTTCTACGCCTTTGTTGCTACAGCACAATAAGAAACAAATGGCTTCCCTTCTTTTTCTTCAATGCGAACATCAGAAAATCCTGAATTCAGCAGAATTTTCTTAACTTCGTCTAGAGTGTAGACATTGAATATATCCTCACTGAGAGGAAGCTTTTTCATTTGTTCTTTATCTCTAAAGCCGACGACGAGTTTTCCCCCGGGCTTTAAAACTCGAAATATATTCTTAAAATTTTCTAGTGGATCTTCCAAAAAATAAATAGTATTGGACGTGCAAACTTTGTCGAATGATTCATGACCATACGGCAAATCATTACAATTACCCTTCTGTATTTTTACTCTCTTCGTAGAAATGTATTGTTTGTTGGTCTTCCTTGCTTGAGCCAGCATGGCGTCTGAGAAATCAATGCCTTCGACAAGGCCTTTCGTGGTGATTTGAGCCATTTGTTTTAATAAGGTTCCGGGGCCAAATCCAATCTCTAAAACCTTATCGTGCTCCTGCAGATTCAATTGGTCTTTTAAAAATTTATTTAAATTCGCATTTCCTTTGTTAAAGATACGGGACATCACGACACGCCCAAACCAGCCAGACGGCTTTCTGGCTTGTAAAGATAAAATCTTGGAAGGTATCAATTTGAGTATAAACATAGAAGTATTTTGGGGTTAGCCTTTCTATCACACATATCAAGAAGAAAAATCGGTCATTCCCAGGCTTGTCGAGTATCAGGTTGTGTTACGTCTTCGCGACTAACACTATGCCTGTCCCAATTATGACACTCCCAGCGGTCCTATTGATTCCCTTCTTGGCCCGAGGACTATTGAACAGTCCTCTCGCTTTATCTGCCATCAAGGCATACCCAAGTTTTACTCCGCCTACCGCCAGGAAAACCATTAATACAATGATCCCCACGTCACCAATGGAAGCACTCGACAATTCAATAAACGCAGGCAGAAAACTTATATAAAATACGATGGCTTTTGGATCGCCTAAGGTAATGACAAGCCCACATAGGAAATTGGACCACCAGGATACTTCTTGAATACCTTCAATCTCCACGCTCTTCGATTTCGATCTCCACAACTGTATTCCTAACCATATGAGATACGCACCGCCCAAGTATTTGATGAAGACGAACAGATTCCCCATCGATTCAGCAATAGCCGACAAACTGTAAATGGCCAATAGGATAAATACCAAATCACCAACCAATATCCCTATGACGGTAAACAAGCCGTGCGTCAAACCAGAGGTATTGATCGTGCCACCACGGCCAAAACACTCGTATCGGGGATAGTGGCCATAACAACCATAACTCCGAACAACGCAACCATATTGCTCATTGTCATACTAATTTCCATAGAAGAATGAAATAGGGATTAGAGGTATTATCAACTTAACCCAAATTTGGCTCCGTCAAGGCGTGGAGCGTCCACCCCGAACCCTGACAAATCAATGGATAATGTTGAGGCGAATTGTGTATCCAGAGTCGGATTTTCGTTAAGTTGACAATACCCTTTGTCCGCATCCCAAACGTTCCTGGGTTAGGCATCTTCTGCGCTTGACACTTTCCTACGGGCGGAATAGCCTTTCAGTTCTTCAAGAACTGACCTACCCCTTTTCCGAAAAAGGAAAAACCTGCAGGGGGTTTTTAAAGGAAGCTGGCAGAGGTTTCAGGAATGACCAATGTCTCTAAACCTAGCACAAAAGGAGGCCGCTATGCTGAGGGTAGCTCTCATCGTTGGGGGGATAGGACTATTCTCTTTCGGGTGTGACCAAAGAGCTGTGGAGATTGAGAGATCTCCCTTGTCGGGCTCTCCCACACTTCATAAAACTATCAAAATCGATGGCCTCGATATTTTTTATCGAGAGGCAGGACCCAAGGAGGCTCCGACCATTTTGTTGCTCCATGGATTTCCGACCTCCTCCCATATGTTTCGCAACTTGATTCCGCAGTTGTCGGATCGATTTCATTTAGTGGCCCCAGACTACCCGGGATATGGCAACAGTTCCATGCCCAAGGTTGATGAATTTGACTACAGCTTCGACCAGCTTGCGAAGGTTATGGAGAGTTTTATTCAGAAGGTCGGAATAAATAAGTATAGCCTGTACCTGATGGATTATGGTGCGCCCGTGGGATTCCGTCTTGCCGTGAGCCATCCGGAACGAGTTGAGGCACTTATCATTCAAAACGGCAACGCCTACGACGAAGGAATCGACAATAATTTCTGGGAGCCGATCAAGGAGTACTGGAAAGATCGCGGAGCCATTAACAAGGGCCTCGACAACGAATGGTGGAAGAACGTCAAGGCCGCTTACAAGAAACCGAACATGTCCAATGAGGACGCGCTCCGCTTCCTTGTAAGCTTGGGCGCGACGCAATGGCAGTACACGAACGGAGTTCGCAACAAGGAGATGATCAGCCCCG
>JAYWMS010000413.1:0-5854 GCA_035873215.1 Nitrospirota bacterium
ACGATTGGGCACGTGGACCATGGGAAGACGACCTTAACCTCGGCCCTGACCAAGGTGATGAGCGAGAAGGGGATGGCCACCTTTATTTCCTATGACCAAGTGGCCAAAGCCAGTGAATCGCAGGGGCGTCGGGATCCGACCAAGATCCTTACCATCGCTATCTCGCACGTCGAATATGAGACCGAGAATCGGCACTACGCCCACGTCGACTGTCCCGGGCACGCCGATTACGTGAAGAACATGATCACCGGGGCGGCGCAAATGGATGGAGCCATCTTGGTGGTGTCCGCCGCCGATGGGCCGATGCCGCAAACCCGCGAGCATATCCTGTTAGCCCGCCAAGTCGGCGTGCCGTATATCGTCGTCTTTTTGAACAAAGCGGACAAAGTGGAAGACCCGGAATTGCTGGAACTTGTCGAATTAGAAGTACGCGAGCTGCTCTCCAAGTATCAATTTCCCGGCGACGACATCCCCATCATTACCGGCTCGGCCATCAAAGCCATTGAAGGAGATCAGAGTGAGATCGGCGTGCCGTCCATCCTGAAGCTCTTAGAGGCCGTGGACAGCTATATTCCGACCCCCGAGCGGGCCATAGACAAGCCATTTTTGATGCCCATCGAAGACGTCTTTACCATCAGTGGCCGAGGCACCGTGGTGACCGGGCGAGTGGAGCGGGGCCAAGTGAAAGTGGGGGATGAAATTGAGATCGTGGGATTAGCGGAGACGCGGACCACCACGGTGACCGGAGTGGAAATGTTCCGGAAAGTATTGGATGAAGGGCAAGCTGGCGATAACATCGGGGCGTTGTTACGGGGCACGAAGAAAGACGAAGTGGAGCGCGGGATGGTGTTGGCCAAGCCGAAGAGTATCACGCCGCATAAGAATTTCAAAGCGGAAGTGTATGTGTTGACGAAAGAAGAAGGCGGGCGGCATACGCCGTTTTTCAAGGGGTATCGGCCGCAGTTTTACTTTCGGACCACGGACGTGACGGGGATTGTGGAATTGAACGAAGGGGTGGAGATGGTAATGCCGGGGGACAATACGACGTTCACGGGGGAATTGATCTCACCGATTGCCATGGAAGCGGGAGTGCGTTTTGCGGTGCGCGAAGGGGGGCGTACGGTGGGTGCCGGCGTCGTCACTGAGATCTTGACGTAGGAGGGGGAGATCGTTTCTCCAAAAATACATATGTGTTTAGTATGTGTTCCTGATTTGAGCGTAGCGGAGGCATTATGAGGGTCATCATTACGTTTGCCTGTGGTGAATGCAAACGACGCAATTACTCAAGCATGAAAAATAAGAAAAATGATCCAGATCGATTGGAGTTGAAAAAATTCTGCCGATTTTGCCGGAAACATGTCCCTCACAAGGAAGTAAAGTAACTTTTCCTAGGAAAGGAATGGGATACGTGTGTTGTTCCATATTCGCTGGTGCATCAAAGGGGCATGGTGTCAATGGCTAGCATGTCGGTCTCCAAAACCGATGGTCCGGGTTCGAGTCCTGGTGCCCCTGCCAACGTGTTTGGGGGTGAGTTGGTTGGGGATAGTGCGATGTCACTCGGCTGGTTGAGAAAGGTTAACCGCATGTATGGGTAAACTCTGGAGACGCATCGTTGAGTTTTTATCGGAAGTCAAATCGGAGCTCAAAAAAGTGACCTATCCTTCGAGAGCGGATACGATCGGATCCACATCTGTGGTGTTGGTCTTTTGCACAATCATGTCTCTATATCTCTCTGTTGTTGATTCCTTTTTAGTGTGGCTAATCAGTCGGGTCATTTAAGCCTTCTTATAATCAAGAGGATTATCCATGGCCAAAAATTGGTATGTCATTCACACCTATGCCGGGTATGAAGGGCGGGTAAAGGCGACGCTGGGCGAGCGTGCAAATCAGTTGGGCTTGCAAGAAGAAATGGGTCAAGTTCTTGTGCCCACTGAAGATGTCATCGAGATTAAAGAAGGGAAGCGTCGTGCCTCAAAACGAAAATTCTTCCCCGGGTATGTATTGGTCGAATTGGAAGCTCCGGTGAAAGACGAAACGATGATGTTGATTAAAGATACGCCGAAGGTCACGGGTTTTGTTGGTGGTGGTACGACCCCTATTCCTTTGACAGTGGAGGAGGCTGACTCAATTCTCAAACAAATTGAATCCGGAGCGGGTGCCCCACGTGAATGTGTGGTGTTTTCCAAGGGGGATAACGTTCGAATCATTGATGGGCCCTTCATGGGGTTCAATGGGTTGGTGGATGATGTGGATGAGGACCATAGTCGCGTGAAGGCGTTGGTGAGCATCTTTGGTCGTTCGACCCCAGTGGAGCTGGCTTTTTCACAAATTGAGCGCGGATAGGAAGCGGGTAGGAAACAGAGGTGATGTCCCTTGTTGATTCTTGTTGATTAAGGGAGCCTTGTTTTCGAGATACATTGGCTTTTGTGGTGGATTGCTTAACCATCAGGCTGGAAAGAGAGTAGCGATATGGCGAAGGAGGTTGTCACTCAGATCAAGTTGCAGATCCCCGCGGGAAAGGCCAACCCGGCACCGCCTGTTGGTCCGTCCCTGGGACAGCATGGGGTCAACATTATGGAGTTTTGCAAGCAGTTTAATGCCAAAACTCAAAAGCAGGAAGGCAGTATTATTCCGGTTGTGATATCCGTCTATAAAGATCGGAGTTTCACGTTTATCACCAAGACCCCGCCAGCCACTGACCTATTAAAAAAAGCTGCCGGAATAATTAAGGGATCAGGAGTTCCTCAAAAAGATAAGGTTGGACAGGTGACGCGCGCGCAACTGGAAGAAATCTCGAAGATGAAGATGGTGGATTTGAATGCGATGGACCTTGACGGCGCTATGAAAATTATCGGGGGGACGGCGAGAAGTATGGGGATCACCATTACTGATTAAACTCGGTCTTGAACCTGGAAGAGGAGTGCTGACGGTGGGTAAGAAACTAGAAAATGCGGTGGCAAAGATTGAAGCGAAGCTGTATGGAGTTGGGGAGGCCGGAGAATTGGTAAAGCAGATTGCCTATGCCAAATTTGATGAAACCGTTGAGTTGACGGTCCGATTAGGAGTTGATCCCAAACGAGCAGACCAGATGGTTCGTGGGACCACCTTGTTGCCTCATGGGACGGGGAAGAAAGTGAAAATTTTGGTGTTTGCGAAGGGCGAGAAAGAACAGGAAGCCCGTGATGCGGGTGCTGATTTTGTTGGGAGCGACGAGCTTTTAGAGAAGGTCAAAGGTGGGTGGTTGGATTTTGATCAGGCCATTGCTACCCCTGATTTGATGGCTTCCGTGGGAAAGTTGGGGAAGGTATTGGGGCCTCGGGGGTTGATGCCCAATCCGAAGACGGGAACGGTCACCTTTGAAGTGGCGAAGGCCATTGAGGAGATTCGTAAGGGCCGGGTCGAGTACAAGGTGGATAAGGCGGGAGTAGTCCATGTGCCCGTGGGAAAGGTGTCATTTGCCAGTCAACAAATCACGGATAATGCACAGTCTGTCCTTAGTGCGCTGATGAAAGCGAAGCCCTCCAGTAGCAAAGGTCGCTATCTCAAGAGTGCTACGCTTTCCAGCACCATGGGTCCGGGAATCCCATTGGAATGTACATCGGTGGCACGTCAGTTTGGGTGAGCGTGATTGTCAAAGGAGTGCCGTATGAAGAAGGATGACAAATCGGTCGCAGTGGCGGATTTGCATGATCGATTTTCTCGCGCACGGTTAGCCATTTTGGCAGAATGTGGCGGGATGTCGGTGAATCAAATCACTCAGTTGCGGCGTCAGCTGCGAGGGGTCAAAGCCGAGTTGCGTGTGGTCAAAAATACCTTGGCCATTCGGGCTTCGGAAGGGACGCCGTTATCGTCCATGAAGCCTCTGTTTAAGGGGCAATCTGCTGTGGTCATTGGTTATGATGATCCGGTTTTGCCAACTAAAATCTTTCGTGATTTCATTCGTGCTGAAAAGTGTGATGATAAAATTCAATGGCGAGGGGGAATCCTGGAAGGGGTGGCCTTAGATACTGCACAGCTTATTGCAACAGCTGACTTGCCCTCGAAAGAGGTGTTGCTCTCGATGTTGCTGTCAGCCATGCAAGGGCCGCTTCGAGGTTTGGCTGGAGTTCTTCAGGGTATCCTTCGAGAATTTGTTGCGGTACTAGCCGCGGTTCAGGAAAAAAAGAAAGGAGAGGGGTCAATGGCAGCGACAGGAACAAAACTTTCACAGGAAGACATTTTGGGTGCAGTGGGAAGCATGACGGTGTTGGAGTTGTCTGAGTTGGTTAAAGGGTTTGAAGATAAATTTGGAGTGACCGCAGCCGCTCCGGTTGCAGTGGCCGCGGCCCCGGCAGCGGCGGCCCCGGCGGAGGAGGAAAAAGATTCTTTTGATGTGATATTGGGGGCTTTTCCAGCCGAAAAGAAAATTCAGTGCATCAAGGTGGTCCGTGAAATCACCGGTCTTGGCTTGAAGGAAGCCAAGGATTTGGTGGAAAGCGCGCCAAAGGCGGTCAAAGAGGGGGCCTCGAAGGAAGAATCCGAAACTATCAAGAAAAAACTCCAGGATGTTGGCGCGACCGTAGAGGTAAAGTAGGCGAGTGCGTAGGATGTGAAGAACTCCGCGTTGCTCAGGATGGGCTGTTCTATCAGCATTGATGCGTAAGGAGCTGAAAATATGTCGCAACCAACTCTGCCGGGTATTGCAAAACGGAAAGACTTTTCGAAGATTCAATCGACGATAGAGATTCCGGACCTGGTCGAAGTCCAAAAGCGTTCGTACGAAGAATTTCTGCAAACGGAAGCAGAACAGGATCAGCGTCGTGAGAAGGGGCTCCAAGCCGCTCTGATGAGTGTCTTTCCCATCTCCGATTACAATAATTCCGCCATTCTGGAATTTACGAGTTACTCGCTGGGGACTCCCAAGTATGACGTGCGAGAATGTCTTGAACAGGGGATGACCTATGCGGCGCCCTTAAAGCTTCGCATTCGATTGGTGGTCTTTGATAATCAGGAAAAGGGGGCGAAAAGCAATAAGGTCCTTGATGTGCGGGAGCAAGAAGTCTATGTGGGCGAGCTCCCGTTAATGACGGATCGAGGTACGTTCATCGTGAATGGGACGGAGCGTGTGGTGGTGAGCCAGTTGCATCGGTCCCCGGGAGCTTCGTTTAGCCACGACAAGGGACGAACGCATTCCAGCGGAAAGATTTTATTCTCTGCTCGAATCATCCCCTATCGAGGCTCTTGGCTCGATTTTGAATTTGATGCACGCGATATTCTCTATGTACGCATCGATCGGCGCCGGAAGATGCCGGCGACAATCTTGCTCAAAGCCTTTGGGCATTCGACGGATGATTTGCTCAAGATGTATTACCCCGTGGAGGAAATTCGGGTATCCAATGGACAATTGGTTCGCAAATTAGACTCTGAGATTCATACGAGCCTGCGGGCTACCGCTGAAGTTCATGAAAAAGGCAGCAAAGAGCCATTGGTCCGTGAAGGAATGCGATTGACGAAAACCGTCATGGCAAAGCTCAAGTCAGCGGGTATTAAGGAGATGCCGGTCAAGCCGGAGGAGCTTATTGGTCGGTCAGTGCTGACAGAGTTGACGGATCCGGAAAGTGGGGAGGTTTTTCTTGAAAAGAACCAACGACTAACGTTGCCCATTCTTGAAAAAATTCAGGCGGGAGGCGCAGATAGTTTCAAGGTGATTTATTTGGATAGCACTGCGGTAACTCCGGTGATTTTGGATACATTAGATGCGGAACGAACGACATCAAAGGAAGAGGCCTGGGTAGAGATTTATAAGAGACTTCGTCCCGGTGAAATGCCATCCATCGAATCGGCCAAATTGCTCTTTGAGAACC
Source organism: Nitrospirota bacterium (assembly GCA_035873215.1). Classification (GTDB taxonomy): domain Bacteria; phylum Nitrospirota; class Nitrospiria; order Nitrospirales; family UBA8639; genus JAYWMS01. The sequence goes on from JAYWMS010000413.1 coordinate 5,844, forward strand.
TTTTTCTGAAC
>JAYWMS010000415.1:0-5095 GCA_035873215.1 Nitrospirota bacterium
ACCTTTGATGCCTTCCGTGATCATGGAACCGTGAAGGAAACGCTGACACAAGGTCAAAAAGAAGCGCAAGCCACGATGGATCGGCTCGGGGAATGTGGCATTTGTATGGCCGAAATCACGGAGACGTTGTTAAAGGATGGCGCGCGATTGTTCGGGGAGTCGTTTGATCAACTCATGGGAGTGATCAGTCGAAGGCGAAGCGAATTGTTGGGGCCAAAGCTTGATCGCATCTCCTACGCAGTGGGTGAGTTCCAACCAGCCGTTGATGCAAGCGTCAACAATTTACAAAAAAGCGATGTGGTGCGACGGCTCTGGGCGAAGGATGCCAGCGTGTGGCATCAGGATGTCGATCATCAAAAAATTATTCGGAATGCACTCGGTTGGCTCAACATTTCCGAACAACAACTGCAGAACGTCAAACGATTACAATCGTTGGCTGAAGATATCAAACAGGCCGGGTTTGAGCATGTTTTGTTGTTAGGAATGGGAGGCAGTAGTTTGTGCCCCGAAGTCTGTCGCATGACATTTGGAGTGATCCCGGGATATCCCGAACTGCATGTTTTGGATAGTACGGTCCCCGCGCAAGTGCGAAACTTTGAGCAACGTGTGAACCTCAAGAAAACCATTTGTGTTGTGGCGAGTAAATCGGGTTCAACGACTGAACCGCTCGTGTTTCAAAAATATTTCTATGAACGCATGCGTCAGGTGCATGGGGACCGTGTGGGTGAACACTTTATCGCGATTACCGATCCGGGATCTCTGTTGGAAAACACGGCCCGGGAACTTCGATTTCGTGCGATTCTTCCGGGTGTGCCGGAAATCGGCGGTCGGTATTCGGCCTTGTCCAACTTTGGAATGGTTCCTGCCGCGTTAATGGGTGTCAATGTCGAGCATTTGCTGAATCGAGCTGAACGCATGCGGCACAGTTGCGACTCGGTGGTGCCGGCTATGGACAGTCCGGGATTCATGTTAGGTGCCGTGCTGGGAACGCTGAGTAAAGCCGGTCATGACAAGGTGACATTCATGACGTCCCCCACGCTCAGTGACCTTGGGGCCTGGCTGGAGCAACTCATTGCTGAAAGCACTGGTAAGGAAGACAAAGGGATTATTCCTATTGATGATGAGCCCTTTGGTGCTTCTGGGGCGTATGGCAAAGATCGTCTATTTGTCTACATTCGCCATGGTGTAGGTGCGAATGTGGAGCAAGATGCTCAGATTGAAGCCTTGCAGGCCGCTGGGCATCCGATCGTGCGAATTGAGGTGACGGATTTGATCAACCTCGGGCAAGAGTTTTTCCTTTGGGAAATGGCGACGGCAGTGGCTGGATCATTGCTGGGTATAAATGCCTTCGATCAACCCAATGTGCAAGAGAGCAAGGACTACACCACATCCCATTTGGATACCTTTAAAAAGTCGGGGAAACTTCCTGAAGAAGAGGCGATGTTGGAGGATGGGGACGTGCGCGTCTATGCTGATGCCACGAATCGAAAAAGCCTGGACAAAGCCAAGACGCTGGATGAAGTTATGGCCGCGCATGTGTCGAAGATTCAGCCTGGTGACTATCTGGCGATCAATGCCTATGTGGAACGGACACCGGTTGTGCATGATATGTTTCAACACATCCGGATAGCCGTGCGCGACGCGAAGCAGGTAGCAACGACATTGGGGTATGGCCCACGTTTCCTTCATTCCACTGGGCAATTGCACAAAGGTGGTCCCAACTCCGGGGTGTTTATTCAGGTGACATCTGATGATGCGGAGGATCTTGCCATTCCCGGTGAACCTTACACTTTTGGTGTACTTAAGGCTGCGCAGGCACTTGGAGATATGCAAAGTCTCACCGCTCGGAATCGTCGTGTGATTCGTGTTCATTTGGGGTCCGATGTCGAAAGTGGGTTGAGGCAGTTGCAGAAGGCAGTGGAGGGAGCGTTGGTTGCGCAACGTGTGTAGCTGGGTGTTGAAAAAATTAGCCAGCCAAGTTTCTGTCCCCTGGCCAAATGCGTAACTTATGGAATCCTATTTCCCACCCTTCCTGCTGCCTGTGGCCGTACTAAAAAAAGCTTATTGAACACCCTTTCCTCTAGCTTCTTTCCCTGTACAATTAAAACAGGCAGATACATGTTGATGTCTTCACCCCCGTTCGTCGTGGGGTGTTTTCATGGAAAATTGACTCCCGCTATATGTAATAAGTTATCCATAAACAAAAGGAAATGTATGGATTTTTATTCCGCAAAATTTCGTCGCCAGAGAGTCCCTTCCCTTTATCTCTTTGGGAAAATCAGGCAGTTGAATATCGTAACCGTAGGAATCCTGCTCTTTATTCTGGCTTCTTGTGCGACGCAGGAGGATTCCCTCCCTATGTACGGAGGAATGGAAAGAAACACGATTCCAGAAATTAAGACAGCTGATGAAAAGTTGATTCAGGAAAATACCAAGTTTTACGGGAGTCGCGAAAACGCCAGTGCAGTGTTTGTGAACCGGGGTTTTAAGCTGTACCAGGAACACGATTTAGATGGTGCAATGCGTCGATTTAATCAAGCCTGGATCCTCAATCCAAATAATCCTGAGGTGTATTGGGGCTTTGCTTCTGTTCTGCATAACCAAGGTGAAAATTGTGAATCTATGAGTATGATTGAAAAAGCTCTTGGGTTTAACACCTATTTCACAGGTCTCTATCCGGATGCAGGACGAATAATCGTGCTTTGTACGGTTTCCGATGCTCAACAAGAGCCTGCGCAAAAAGTGAAGAATTTTCAGAGGTCGGAAAAACTTTTTGGAGAAGCAGTAGAGAAAGATATTAATAAAGGCTATGTATACGCGTTGTGGGCGACCGCCTATTACTGGCAGGAGCAGTACGAAGAGGCCTGGAACATGGTGCAAAAATCTAAAGAAAATGGAGGACAAGTATCAGATCAGTTTTTGTCCTTGCTAAGCGAGAAAATGCCGGAGCCCTCTATGAAATGAAATAGGTTGGAACCCCTCGCTTTTATCCCCACCTCAAATGAAAAAAGTCTCTGTTTCCTTTCTGATTCGATCATTACACTAACCGCCAGCAGCCGTTTTCGGGTTTGATGAGTTTGTCGGCTTCGACAGGCCCACAGGTTCCTGCGGGATATTCCGGGAGCCATATGCTCCCATGGGCTTTCCACCCTTCCAAGATATCCGTGATCCAACCCCATGATGCTTCGACGGCATACCGCCGCATAAAGAGCGACGCCTCTCCTGCCATCACATCTAACAACAATTGCTCTTATCTAACCAATGCCATGAATTATCACAAGCAGGAGGCTTGTTCAATAGGCCTGCCCTTGCGGAAACGGGAGGCTGTGGAAAGCCCTTCCGGCGGAAGCAAAGGAACGCCGCGGGTGGACCCTTCCCGAAGACTCAGCACATGCTTTTTTAACAAACTCATAAGAGGACCTAGTAGGCCCGGCTAGGACTTGACCCTAAAAAGCAACGAATTATGAGTCCATCCTGGAGTTGTATTTATCAGCCGATGGTCTCAATGCTTTCAAGGGTTAGCCATTGGCCCGAATGAATGGACCGGGGAATCCTGATGGCTTACTTTTCCGCAATAAAGAGTCCCCAAAGGAAGTCGCCTTGCTCACAGAAATGAATTTTCTTATTCCAACGATTCACGAGATAGTCAAAGTCACTCTCGGAAAATTCTCGAAGGAACTGATCCCGGTCAGAATTTAAATCCCTGAGTTCGTCCTGGAGCGAATTAATGAAGGCTTTTGTATGATCTTCAATCCGAATGTTGTGAAACCCAGCTCTTTCCAAGGTTTGGCCATAACTTTCTAAGTCCTGAAGATGATACCCACAGCGATCCAAATACGTAATAAACGATTCCGATAAGGAGCCGTTCCCTTTACAGAAGTCCGTAATAAAGAGCTGTCCACCGGTTTTAAGGGATGAATATACATTTTTCCAAACAAAGTGCTTTTCCGCAATATATAAAATGCAGTCGCGGGTCCAGGCTAAATCGAACGTGTTTTCAGGAAGGACCGCGGTTCGTATATCTCCTTGCTGGAAGGTGACGTTGGATAATTGTTTTCTCTCCTTCCGCTCCCTACTGATATTGACCATATTTTGGGAAAAATCCAAACCAAGGACTGTGGCCGAGTAACGTTCGGCAAAATAAAAGGAGGCTCCACCTAAGCCGCTGCCAAAGTCGAGAATCTTCATCCCTTCCCGCATGTGAAGCTTTGAGCAAAATCCCTCGACAGCTTCAATCCCGCCAGGGCTTTGAAAGCCTTCTCCATACATGCGTTCAGATCGCAATATGCTTTGTCGGGAATACCGGATAGCTTCCTCGTCGATCCGCAGTTTTTGTTGATCTGGATGTGTTGCTTGAGTCGTCATAGTTACTTCCTCCCCATCTCAATATTTTCTGGCAAAAATGAAGGTTGTCTGCCCGACGCGCTTTCGCCGTTCTTCTCGTTCGTCTAGGTATTGGGTGATGTCCCCATCCTCATTCAGGGTTCGTATTCGCTCCAAGGTCGTCTGTAATTCTTGTTCTGACAATAAGGCCCAAGTGGAATCCCCGTCGCGAAACGATTTCTTTAGGGGTCCTGTTGGATCGAAATACGAGGGCCCCTGAAGGACGTCATGAAGGGGAACAATGAGACCGCCCAGTTGAAAACCGACAGCCTCCAGCATCTTTCCTGTGAGTTCCAGGGAAGGTATGCGGGCAGCCATTTGATCGACAACCTGGGGAATGAGATCGGCCCACCAGAACCCATCAAAAAGCTGGTGGCGGCTGCACATATTAAGGACCAACACCCCATGAGGACGAAGGACGCGGTAGCAAGCGGAGAGCATGGTCTTCACGTTGGGAAAGTCCTCTGTGGGCATGGGATCATCCAAATGGTGGATAACTTGGTTGCACATGATTCCATCAAAGAAGTCGTCAGAATAGGGAAGATCAAGAAGACTGCCGTGGTCAAAGTGGACGGAGGAGCCATTGCCGAGTTTGCTTTGAGCCTGAGCTAACATCCCTTCATTGATTTCAATACCATGACAGATTCCGACCTTGTCATGAAGGGCTTGAAGATAATTCCCCGTCCCACACCCAGCATCGAGAATGACTTGT
>JAYWMS010000468.1:0-9438 GCA_035873215.1 Nitrospirota bacterium
CTCCACATTAGTGATGTTTGTGTACAGCATCTCGTCTTCCCTATTGCTTTAACGCACGAGGAAGGTATCGGTTGACAGGAGAGAAAGATCCAGACGATTTCGCTACCCCTGAGTCAAAGAGGGACAGCATTTCTGCTTAATTCACCGTAAAAATGCATAATTACGCATCGGGTTTTAGAAATCGAATTTCCCTCACCCCAAATACTTTGAGGTTTTTCAATCAGTTTTTGGGGATGGCCCAAGGTGGTCGGGGTGTTAACTTCTCCACGACATAATCTAAAAACACCCGCACTTTTGCCGGTAGGTGTTGACGACTAGGATATGTGACATAGATCCCATCTGTGATAGAGCTAAAACTAGGTAGCACAATTTTTAAGCGACCAGCTTTCAAGTCCTCGGTCGTCCCCGGGAGAGGGAGAAGTGCAATGCCTAACCCGGATACTGTCGCTTGTCGAGCGAAGTAAATGGTGTTGACGGCGATACGTCCTTTCACATTAATAGCCTTTTTACTCCCTGTCCTACTTTGTAAATGCCATATACCACTCTCAGTCGAAGGCCCGACAATTACACAGGCATGGTTCCTGAGATCGTTCACATTCTTTGGTTCTCCGGAATGAGCCAAATACCTTGGACTCGCACAAAGAATCTGACGGGTATTGCCGAGCTTTCGAACGATGAGCGTTGTGCTTTTTGGTTTCCCCGCTCGAAAAGCCAAGTCAAGGCCTTCTTCCAACGGATCACCAAATTCATCCTTCAAGATCAATTCAACCTTCACCTGCGAGTACATGGAAAGAAACTCCTGGATCCAATCATTGAAGAATCCACTCTCAAAGCCCAAGGGTGCGGACATTCGGAGGACCCCCTGGGGAATCGTCACAGAATCTGTCACGATCTGATTGGCGTGGTCGATCTCCAAGAGCCCTTGCCGACATTGATGAAAATAGGCTCGACCGACATCTGTGAGAGTCAGTTTTCGTGTCGTGCGGTGGAGGAGGCGAACTCCCAAAGCCTGTTCTAAATTCGCGATTTTCCGACTCACCGTTCCTTTGGGCAGTTCAAGCTGCTTGGCAGCCCCGATGAAACTACCTTCCTCCACGACTTTCGTAAACACCATGATTTGGTTCAAATCCATGGCACCTCCATTGTTCACAATACTGAAACAATAAATCCCAATTGGATACTCTAGTCAAACAATAAAAGAAACGCTATCTTAAGGGCAATATGCGACCCCGATGGGTACGCAGAGCAACACGAAAAGATCAAAAGTTGAATATCGTAAGTGGGAAAGGAGGCCGACTATGGCAGTGCAAGTCTTTGGGGTGAATCATGTCGTCATCGAAGTTGATGATGCTCAAAAGGCGGTAGAGTTTTATTCGGATGTCTTCAACTTGGAAATGCTTCGTGGAGGAGAAGGGGCGGCCTGGTGCAAACTAGGCGAACATCAGTTCCTGGCAATCTTTGAAGTCAAGGAATTGAGGCCCGATCGGACGAAGCACTTTGGCCTCATGGTGAGGGATGAGGAACAAATCGAAGAAATTCGTGAAAAGGTCACCACGAAGTATGGGCTTCAACTCGAACCGCAATTTCGATGCGACTTTCGCGACCCATGGGGCAATCGCCTCCAAGTCGGAGACCTTCACGATGAATCGCTCGTATGGCTGCTTCCCTATCGAGAAATTCAAGATGCAGGAATCACATTGTCATCCAGCCCCCAAAAATAAAGGAGAATAGGTATGGAAAAAGATCAAAAAACATTCTTTATTATAGGAGCCACTGGTCAACAGGGAGGCGCGGTCACACAGAGTGTATTACGACAAGGGCACAAGGTTCGCGCCTTAGTGAGAGAAGCGAAACAACATTCAGACAAAGCAAAAGCCCTGCAAGACCAAGGGGTGGAACTTGTTCTGGGGGACATGACCGATCAGGCTCGATTAGAGCAATCCATGACCGGGGTAGATGGGGTTTTTGCCATGACCACCTTCTTTGAAGCCGGCCTGGATGTGGAAGTGCAACAAGGCAAGGTCATCGCAGAAGCAGCCAAGAAAGCCAATGTTCCTCATCTGGTATACAGCTCGGTAGGGAGCGCGCACCGCAACACCGGGATTCCCCACTTTGAATCCAAATGGAAGGTAGAAGAACATATTCGCCAATTGGGAATCCCTGCCACGATTCTTCGCCCGACCTTTTTTATGGACAATTTTGCCACCCTAATGCGGGAAGGGATTCTTCAAGGCAACCTCACAGTCCCGATGCATGTGGAACACAAACTTCAAATGGTCGCCGTCACAGACATTGGAGCATTTGGAGCCGCCGCATTGATCCGTCCCAAGGAATTCATCGGAAAGGGCCTTGAGTTGGCCGGAGATGAGCTGACCATGGGAGATGTGGCCGCACAGTTTTCACAGACCTTGAATCGGACTGTGGTTTTTACTCCACTACCAGACGATCAGGCGGAAGGGGCTATGGGATACGATATGGCAGCCATGTTTAAATGGTTCAATGAGGTGGGCTATTGCGCAGACATCCAAGATCTCCGAACGCAATTCGACATTAGTTTGACCTCATTTTCACAATACCTAGGTCAGGTCAACTGGAAATAGTGTTGGGAAAGGAAGAATGCGCAGTGAAGAAGGCTAAGAAGAAGATGGTTGAACAAACCATTTCAGGGAAGAGAGAAAATAACGATCCTAGCCATCCAATAGCTTACGAACTATCTTTATAGCATTCCGTATTGCGGATGCGACTAAATCCGATTGTTGGGCAGGATCCTTCACTCGCACCACGTCTTTTGAGGAAAGAATGGCCGCAGTATACCCTTCACGGTGCCAGAACGCTGGGGCTGTGAGATCTGGGAGGTTGGAGGTGGTCGGATAAGGCCAAGGAGAGATATAGAAATACGGTTCCGAATATGTGTCATCGCCCGGAGATAAGCCAACACCGATAGAACGGGCTGCTTCTCCTCCATCCGGGTCAAGTGAGATCAGGGTCGCAATATCAAAATGATGTGGCCAACATCGGACCGGGGAGGAATTCGATTGTGTGTGCCGGACTGTTTCAAGAAGCACAGCGGCATTGCTGTAATAGTAAGCGAGTTCCTCAAATGCTTGATTATTGGGGAGTCCATAGGGTTTGCCATCATTTAGAGCATGACGAGGCAGTGCGTAGGGCCCTGGGGCATCAAGTCGTTTGGGATCAAGTTCGTGCTCCGAAAGAGTAGTTTTCAGCCAATCACCAGTGTCTGAATCAGATCGACCCAACAAGGTGAACTCCTTCTGATCCTTGCCAGTCTGAATAAGCAGTGTCAGGTCATGCAAGCGTACCCCCAGTTTAAGGTCTGTCAAAATGGATTGCGTGATGAGTGCACAAGCTGCTGAATCCCATGTCAGGCTGGTATGGCTATCATCACTGACGGGGGCACAGTAAGCGCGAGCTGCTCGTGCACACCATTGCACTGCATGGTGTGCTTCAAGACGCGCATCAGTCAGCTGCGTTGGTGCAATAGCGCCCACGGCATTCCAATCAGACATCTGTCGTCCTTTCCTGTCGGGTTAAATCAATTCGGGATCAGAGAGAATTTCCACTAACGCCGGGCCTTTGACAGCAAGCGCTTGGCGAATGGCCTCATCCAGTTGATCGCTGGAATTCACCCGTTGTCCATGACCACCGCAAAGTTTGGCATACTCAGCAAAATTCGGGTTATGCAACGAAGTTTGCCACACTTCCCACTCTCCCGCTCGTTGCTCTTTGGTAATTTTTCCCAGTTGACCATTGTTTAAAAGAATGTGGGTAATATCCATCTCGTACTTCACGGCGGTCGTAAATTCAGCCAAATACTGTCCGAATCCCCCATCTCCACTGATGGAAATGACCTTGCGATCTTTAAATTCATCAAAATCCTGCGTGGCCGCCCAGGCTCCCATGGCTGCAGAAAATCCAAAACCAATCGATCCCAGATAACCCGACATCAAGATACGTTGGCTCCGACATTCAAAGTAGCGACCAAAGGAATAGGTGTTGTTGCCCACATCGACCGCGATAATGGCATCATCCGGAACCTGCCGTGACAAAGCTGCAAAGATGGCTGCGGAGTTGACGCCTTGACCTCGTGAATCATGAAGGCGACTCGTCTTTTCTTCACGCCACAACCTCCACCGTTCGGCCACTTCCGAAGTTTGATCGGTCACTGACATCTGCGCAGGAAGTCGCGTCAACAAGACTTTGGCCGTTACACCAATTTCACCCCAGACCGGAACGGTTACCGGATGAAATTTACCAAGCGCCATCAATTCATAATCAACTTGGATGATAGGCTTTGATCGTTCAATGCCTGTGTGATTCGAGAAGGACGTCCCAAAAGCAAGGATCAAATCGCTTTCGTTCATGAACCAACTAGCAATCGGAGTCCCAGAACGGCCCAGAACCCCAGCGGCTAAAGGATGTCCATCCGAAATTTGGCCTTTGCCCTTAAAGGTGGTGAGAACAGGAGCATGCAAGCGCTCCGCAAGTTGAATAATCGCGGGCATGGAGTGCCGAGCTCCATATCCCACAATAATAATCGGGCGCGTTGTCTTGGAAAGGTGTAACAGGGCTTCCTCGATAGCCTGGGCAGATGGTTGAATGTCCTGGGACCCCAAACGGCCGGTTGGAGTAGAGGCAGGAACCGTATCACCGGCAGGAATGGTCTGCACGTCATCAGGGAAAATGAGATGCGCCACGTCACGTTGAACGATCGCATTCTTGCAGGCCAACGTCATGAGTTCCGCATGTTTGGAGGTATGCAACACGGTATGGCTAAATCGGGCCACGGCTTGAAAGGCAGAAGCCAAGTCAATTTCCTGAAAGGCACCAGGCCCTAACACCTGGACATCTACCTGCCCGGTTAAGGCTAAAACCGGAGCGCGATCGACTTTGGCGTCCCAAAGGCCGGTGAGAAGATTGGTGGCCCCTGGACCCGCTATGGACAAGCATGCGGCAGGGCGACCGCTCAATTTGGCATAACCCGAGCATGCAAACGCAGCCGCGCCTTCATGGCGAATGCCGATAAAGGCAAGCGTGTTCTTTGATTCTTGAATACGCAACGCATCGGCCAGTCCAAGGTTGGAGTGCCCGACCATGCCAAATACTCGTTTCACTCCCCAATTGACCATGGTTTCGGCCATGACGTCAGAAACCGTCCGCACGTGTTCCACTTCTTGAGCCAAGCCGACAAAAATCTCACCATTTCGATTTTCTACCGGGAACATCTCCTGACCCGAATCTTCATGGCCACCAGGAGGTTTTCCCGTGAGGGGGTCAAAATCCCATCCATGCCAAGGACAGCGCAACCAACATTGTCCATCGACTCCGGTCTCAATGGACCCCTCTCCCAGTGGGCCTCCTTGATGCGGACAATGATTGTCCATCGCCGCGAACTTATCCTGAAAATGAATCAAAGCCATTGATTTAGTCCCGGCGGTCACGGTTTTCACTCGACCATCTGGAAGGTCATTCACATTAGCTACATGGTGCCATTCAAGATGAGGACTGGCGGATGATGGGTCACGTGATGGGCACATAGGAATCTCCTTGAAACAATAATAAGAATTTGAGGACAGTGATGGGGGGCATCCTACGTTCCATTCTCGCATTCTGCAATGGGTGTCACGAACTCTTGGTGTTTGAGTCTCGCCCCATGGGATTTTGTTTCAGAATCCCATAGCAGAATGTGTCATAATGATAAACTTTTTGGAAAGGGGAAAAACATTATGAAGAAAGTAATGGTTGCAGACTGGAACACCGTCAAAGATCGAGAACCAGCCTACGCCTTGGTCGCCAATGTGGATCTGGTCATCGTTCGCTATGATGGCCAGGTGTCAGTGTTGTATGGACGATGTCTGCATCGGGGTGCCCTTTTGGCTGATGGACGCATTGAAGGTAGAGACCTCATTTGCGGAGTTCATGGTTGGGACTTTCAGTACGAAACCGGTATCAGTGCGTATAACAATGCCGAGCGATTACATAGATTCAATGGATGGATAGAGGATAATCGAGTGTGGGTCGATGAAGACGAAGTGGCGGCATGGGAACGTGACAACCCTCAGCCATTTAACCGCGACGAATATCTGGGAACCTATGCCGATACCCATCCGGCTGAGGAAGAACCGCATGCGGGTTTAATTCAAGAGTATGCAGCCCATGGCCTGGAAAAGACGGGCCACCATGGCCTGGTCACATCCATGGGAGTATCCAGGACAGAATTGCCCACGTGGGATGACATTCAATTTGTCACGGCGCAGTTAGCGACACCACCTCAATTGGACAACGCATCCGTGGGAACCGAAGTCGTGATTGGCCCCAATGCCAAGAAACCGCTCACGCTCAAGCTACCCCTGTTCGTATCGGATATGAGCTTTGGCGCTTTGTCCGAAGAAGCAAAAACGGCCTTAGCCCGCGGGGCAGAATTGGCAGGCACAGGCATTTGTTCGGGAGAAGGTGGCATGTTGCCGGAAGAACAAGCCGCCAACTCACGATACTTCTACGAACTGGCTTCGGCGCGGTTCGGGTTTTCCATGGATAAAGTTAAGAAGTGTCAGGCCTTTCATTTCAAGGGTGGGCAGGGTGCAAAAACTGGAACGGGTGGCCATCTCCCCGGACCAAAGGTGAAAGGCAAGATCGCCCAAGTTCGTGGATTGAAAGAAGGTGAACCGGCCGTGTCTCCCCCGCGCTTTCCGGACTGGACGGATCTTTCCCAGATTCGGGAATTTGCCACGAAGGTTCGCGAAGAAACCGTGGGAATTCCTATCGGCTACAAACTCTCCGCCCAGCACATCGAAAAAGATATCGATGCTGCCTTGGAAGTCGGCGTGGACTATATAATATTGGATGGTCGAGGTGGCGGTACCGGGGCAGCACCGGTGATTTTCCGCGATAACATTTCTATTCCAACAATCCCTGCATTGGCTCGGGCACGGCGACATTTAGATAAGTTAAATCGATCGGATGTCACCTTGGTCATAACAGGCGGTTTACGGAAACCTGCTGACTTCGCGAAAGCCCTGGCGTTGGGAGCGGATGCCATTGCTGTGTCTAACGCGGCCATGCAAGCCATAGGGTGTCTGGGAATGCGAGCCTGCCACACCAACAATTGTCCAGTGGGCATCGCCACGCAAAAAGAGCATTTGCGCGCGCGACTGATTGTCGAAGAATCAGCCAAACGGTTAGCGCGATTTTTTGAAACATCCGTTGAGCTGGTAAGTATCCTGGCGCGAGCCTGTGGACATACGCACTTGAAACAATTTTGCCTTGACGACCTCACAACCTTTAAGCGGCCAATGGGTGAGTTGACCGGCATTCCGTTTGGTGGTGTGCAGTAGGAGGAAAAACCGAAAGGCAGGATAAACTGTGAAATGACGATGGATACACTCCAACAATTTTTTGAATACGTGGCCTTAGCCATAGATTTGGTGGGAATTAGTATTATCTTGTGGGGGTTTTCCCTTTCGTTTAAAGATTTCGTGGCTCTTGAGTTGACGCCAGGGAAAAAGGGAAACTTTATTCAAGTGACCCAACAGATTCGTTGCCAACTCGGTACCTATCTGTTGATGGGGTTAGAATTCATGATTGCTTCCGATATCATCCATTCCTTTATCACCCGATCAACGGATGATTTGATATATCTTGGTGTAATTGTGGTGATTCGGACAGCCATTGGGTATTTCCTTGGAAAAGAATTGGCGGAAGCCCACCAACACCATTGAAAATCTTGGTGGTGACTCATCCCACCTAATGTGGAACCAGAATGGCGGGACGCAGGATGGTGGAATTTTCTATCGGCCAATGGCGTCCGCGAGGAGTCCCACGCTGGTAGCAAAATAGGTAGAACGATTCCATTTCATGATAACCCGAAAATTATGATACACAAGATAGGCTGGGTCCTTCGTTCCATCAGGCAGGACGATTGATCCTTTCATGTTGGCCTGAGGAAGACTCCTGCCATTGCCTCGTCGTACCCCATACCGTTGCCAAGCCTGTAGTGGCTTCTTTATTTTCAGGGTTGCTTGCTTCATATTAAAACCGGGAGGCAGTTTGGCACGGCGTCCCCAATTTTCTCCCCCACGCCAACCAGATCGAGAAAGGTAGTTGGCGGCAGAGGCAAACACATCGGCAGGCGTAGTCCAAATATCTTTTCGGCCATCCCCATCGTAATCGACCGCGAATCGTAAAAAGCTGGAGGGCATGAATTGACTTTGTCCTAAAGCCCCAGCCCAAGAGCCTTTCATCGTGGAAGGGGAAGAGTGGCCTTCCTGTAAAATTTGCAGCGCATTGAGAAGCTCTTTACGAAAATACCGGCTTCGCCGCCCGTCATAGGCCAGGGTGGCCAATGCCCCAATCGTGTTAAACCCTCCAGTGTTGCTGCCATAGTTGGTTTCAATTCCCCACAAGGCCACAATAAAGCGAGGCTGAACGCCGTAATACTGCCCCACTTCCTGCAACATATCGCGATGCTGGGTCATCATGTGGCGTCCCCGCTTAATTCGCGATGAGGAGACAATGTGTTTCTTATAACGCAAGAAGGTCATGGTTGATTCCGGCTGATTACGATCGAGCTCCAATACCCGGGGTAATGGCTCTACATCACGAAAGGCCTGATCCAACAGCGTAGAAGAAATCCCCCGCTGACGTGCCTCGGCTTTCACTCCGGTCACCCATCGATCAAACCCTGGATTCCCCTGGGCAGGTACAGCATATAGCACCAACGCGATTAGGATAAAAAACAGAGGTTTCATACTATTGTTTTTCTCCGATTTGGATTCCATCGAGAACCACACTCCTTGCATGAAGCCTCGTTGGGTCTTCGTGTGAAATATGGGAATCCATTCTACTCAATCCAGCATAAATCGAAAGTAATTGGCAAGGCACGTGTCGGTGGTCTCGATGGAACAAGGGTTCCTACTCTCATCATACATGTACTTTGTCGGCAAAACTCCCAAGGTCTTTGATACTAACCAACCGTATCATTCATGACAGAAGGCTTCTCCCAAAGGTCTCATTCAGGCATTTAAAATTTGCTTAGTGTTATTCTTAGGTTATTCCAAGGGTTTTTACACGGCCATGAGAGATATTTATTCTTCAAATTTTTCTAGCGCAGAACAAAATTCTTAAAAGGGGAAGGCACCAATAAAGGCCTGGGAGGCTTCCCTGTTCGAAACCGATTTGGGTTGGGCCCTGGCGTCTTCTATCAGCTGAGATAGGCCTTAGAATATCCGAAGATATTTGGTCGACGATCAAAAAGAAGAATGCTGGCCATTTTCACCCTCAAGATCACGAAAGTGTTAGTGGATGTGTGCATCCAGTGAGAGTGGGGATCGCTCTTGTTCTAGATTGTGTGGTTTGACGGGGGCCTCTAAGATTGCGTTTAAATCCTGGTCCACGGGTTCTTCAATCGCAATCGGTAAAAAC
>JAYWMS010000008.1:0-4302 GCA_035873215.1 Nitrospirota bacterium
GAAGGTAGTATTATTTGGGGAGGAAGAAAAGGAGGTGATTCTCGCCATCCTGGGACCTGGATCTTTCTTCGGGGAAATGGCAGTCCTTGATGCCACACCACGTTCAGCGACCGTGCAAACTCTAGAACCTTCCTTGTTTCTTCATATTGACCAAGAGAAATTTTCATCCTTGGTAAAAAAACACCCCCAATTGTCTTTGAAAATTATGAAACACTTAACCACGCGGCTGAGAGAAGCCAATGAGCAAATTGGAAGTCTGGCCATGTTTGATGTGTATGGAAAAATTGCACGGTGTCTGCTGAGTCTCGGAAAAACACAAGGAATTCGCACCAAAAACCACCTGGTCGTGCAAAACAAACCATCGAATCGAGACCTCGGCTATATGGTGGGGTGCTCGAGGGAAACCATTAGTCGTGCCATGCAAGTATTACAACGAGGTGGCTACCTAACAGTGAACCGAAAGGAGATCATAATTCTTCGGTCGTGGCAGAAATAAAGGGAGACAAGGGCTTCATCCAACAGAGTCTTCACTACATGATTGACCGTGCTTCATAATCACCCAATATTCTGGTGACAATGGTTGAGAGCCAGAGGTCATATAGAAGAAAAAAATCAAAGATCGTAACTACATCAGGACTGACTGTGATTAAACATAATAAGTTCTATTGCCAGAGCTAAGCATGTTGCAGACTATTTCGGTTGTCACTCTGGTCTTCCCCTGATTTTGTGGACATTTTCGAAAAGATTCAACATGGGCTCGATGTGTGTCTATGGAAATTGGATGATCCAGCTCCTCCTTCCACACATCCATACTCATCTGTTTACAAAATCTTATGTCTCTTTAATGCTATGACAGGGTTCTGACCAAGGACTTGTGATGGTAAATGTAATAAAGAGAAGGTAGGGATCTATTCCAAAAATGGGGGGCTGCGGAAATACGACTACCGGAAGGCCGCATGAGATTTTTTACTATACGGGAACACCAGACCACAAACACACTTGGTAGTAAAACTAAACTACTGACCTGCATTTCAACTTCTCCTTCATAACTTTACAGGCCAAAAGTCAAAGTATATTCCTAATTGGATAATACCGAGAATAAGGCCAACGATCCCCGCGATGATCCCTACGCCGGCACCAACCGTGCCGACATCAATTCTCTTAAACTCTGAGACATTGGCGGCGGTCAACCAACCGATGAGTATTAAACCCAGACTAACCCACAGGGGTAAGTGACTTAGAAAGGTCATGACTTCCATAATTTCTCCTTAGTTGAATCTATCACTTATCCCCTAATCTGGTTTCATACAAAAAGACGCTGATTGTGTATGTTTCAGAACCGTAACTCGCTTCTTTTATGTATGTAATTGATTTCGCACTAACCCTTCAAGCGGTAGGGTCAGCTTAAACAAGATCCGACCCTGAAACCCACAATTCGCCTCGACATAACTCCTGGAATTATTAGAAATCTGGTATGAGTCTTACACGTCGACCGAGCCAAATTTGGCTTAGGTTGACAATACCGTAGGGAAAGTATTTCAAATAATTGTATTGACAGCGGGGGTATAAGAGGCATAGCATTTCCTTGATGAGATTACGAATCGTATGCTGGAAATTGCCACGGCATCGAGCGAGGAGGCGGTTCCAGAAATAACAAGGAGGGTCACACGATGAACGACCTCAGTCCACCTGACCAATAAGGCCCGCGGCGAGCGAAGACGTGTGGTTCTTGTTGATGCGGGGTGCGGAGAGTTGCCGATCGGAAGCCGCTCAGAAATACCGAACATGCCCGTAGGCATGAAACAGGTCAAATTGACCAACCTATAATTCTGGGTGCTCCACAGAGAGTAAGGAAAGTTTGGCAGAAAGGAAAAAATAAGGATTCTTAATGAACAAAGTTTTATAGGAATCCACTCTCCGACCATACATCCTTTAGAAAAAAAGACACGAGGCTTCGCCACCATCGGGTCAATGAAAAAATGTGAGGTATTAGCACTGGCTGTGCCAGGGTAACTGCGGGCTCTCTTTCACAGGAAAGAGGGCCCGTGGTCGTTTTGAGACACCGGGATTTCGCTCACGATTGATGGGTTGATCTTACATGATTTGGAAAATTACCACTCCTCTTTGAATCCCGTTGACCTCGCAGCAGGTGTTTAAACGTTTTGATAACTTCACCTTCATTGTGCGTTCCTACCTCGTTCAGGCTGCAGGGACGAAGGCCGTAAAATTAAACGTAAACTCGGACTTGCAACTTCTATGAATTCCCGTTGGGGACGCCACTCACCTGCTTTCTTAGTTTTTCCCACCACGGCTCGTGAAAACAAAAATCATTTCTTATCGGTGCATTCAAATTCGGGGGAAGCAGGATATTGTGCTGCAAACCAGAGAAGGTAGGGATCTATTCCAAGGAGGGTTGGGCCTGCTGAAACTCTACTACCGCGATGCCGAATGAGTTTGTGGACTATGCGATCACTAAACAGCTCGGGATCTTGTTTAATAAAATGCTTTATCAGGTTGAATTATTTATCTCAATAAATTTGGCGCGAATGGCAGACAACGTGAGGCGCCCAAAAAACCCAACATGGCTTATTTGTTGATCAGGTGGGGCCTTGTTGTTATAGGTTTGTTGAAAGGATTGTAGCACTTGTCCTGTTGTTTGTTGGTCACCATTGATATCTCCGTCGTAGAAGCCAACTGATTGGAGACTCAATTGAATGAGACGGTACACTTCAGTCCGGCTTTCATCTTTCTTGTTGGTATTAATCGATCCTCTATACTGAGCGATTGATTTATCCAACTGCAGAAACACAAAATATGGATCATTTTTTATTTCTTTAAGGGCAGCCGCCTGGCTCCCTATGAATTGAATGTGGTCGATCATCGCCTGTTTGGACTGATTGGGATGGATTATGCCTGGCAAATCCGCAGCTGTTAGGGTTATGCCAAGATCGGGTTGTTGTTGGGGCACTTGTACTAAGCTGGTTTTCTCAAGAAGTTGTCTTTCTAATTCTTGAATTCTTGCATGCAGTTCATCGCTTGATGATCCAAAATTTAAAATCCATAAACTAACTGGCTTATTCTGGTACAAAGCCCAGCCAATGACGAAAGAAAGGAGAAGGAGGGAAATCCCTATTAAGGCAACAAGTGCCTTAGGGGGTAATTTGCCAATGATGTTATTGGTCGTAGAAATGGCAGCCGGAGAGGACCCTCCTGTTGACTGTTGATCGTTCATGGGTAACCTTAACAGGGCATAGAATAAAGGCAAGGTCGTATGTCAAAAACTCAATGGTTGGGGAAGGTAACGTAGGGGACTTAGAAAATCTCAAGCCCGGGTAAAGTAAGGAACAGATTTTACTCCTTCCTGCCGATAAAATTTATGAATCGTTGCTTGGAATCAGAATTCCCAAAGAGTTTTTTTGATAGGAGGGAGAGGTTGTCATGAGGAAAGGCTTACTCATCATATTCACCGGACTCATATTATTTGATGGCGTTCTTGCACTTGATCAAGCAAGAGGCGATTCGGAGGGACATAAACCATACTGTTGGCGTGATAATTCAAGAGTTCAAAACATAGATTACTGGGCCAAGGTACAGCTTTCAATTAACGATTTTGATTACAAGAGTGGAGATACTGAGTTTCTTGGTTTGGGTGCGAAGAAGAAAGGCTTTTCCGTAGGGTTAGAGGTAGATCCAGACATTTATAAAGAGTTTTTTTCGTACGTTAAGCAAACACTCATTCAAGAAAAACCTTTCCACGATGGAACCGAGGGTTATGATGCAAGATTCGCCAAGTTCCACAAAACCAATAAGAAGAACGATCCAAATTTTCACAAGAAATGGCGGTCCCAAGAATCTATTCGTGCGAAGAAACTTTTTGGAAAATATCCTGGACAAGTCTATTGCAACGTTCGGGTAAAGGGGCGAGAATTCCCTATCATGTACCATACAGCTTGTTCGTTGTCGGCTGAGGAACCCATGAGATATGACCGATTACTTGAGGTGAAAAATTTGGATAACAGCGATAGGGAGTCCCTAGAAAAGAAATTAGTAAATGACCTAAAGTCTTATGTGGATAAATTAGTCAAAATTCGTGAACAGATAAACGAATGCAAGAAACTTCGTTGATTCAGGCTCAAGACTGCGTAGGGTCAAGGTATCCGACCTGCGGTAGGTTGGACTGGTGAAAAAGCCAACGCCCAGCCAGCAGCGTCATTGCTTTCCTTCCTTCGCCAAGCTCCATTCCGATCTTTAATGGAATCCCGTGTCTCTATAAGGCATGAAAGGGGTCCTTACCCAGCCCAA
>JAYWMS010000012.1:0-6519 GCA_035873215.1 Nitrospirota bacterium
GGCATAGACATGGAGCCGGTGTTCCAAGAAGTGCAACGTTCGAACATGAGTAAAGTAGGGGGGTATAAACGGGAAGATGGCAAATGGGTAAAGCCTCCTACCTATTCCCCAGCCAACGTGGGGCCAATCCTTGAAATGTGAATAATTAGTGGGGAATAGAATAAAGTATTGACCTGTGAATGATTCTCTCACATGGCCCATAAAGTCTCGAGGCGAAATCTATATCAGCAGTCGATGGGAATGGTCAAAAAAGTCCGTCCAGCAAGGCCGCAGCCCTTGTGACGCGCGGAGCGTACTCCCAGTACGTGAGCACGGCACAAGGGCGAGAACGCCGCTGGCGGCTTTTTCCAACATTCCCAGCATGATGGCAGTGAGAGTCCGGGTACTGAAGGCATTGCCCTGCACTGTCTGTCCCATGATTCCAGCAATATTTTCACTGCCTTCTTTGCATGTACGTATTTAACATGGTGAGGCAGGCCTACAGGTTGTTTGACAGGCCTGGTCTTTAGACCATTCCAACATGTTGACTTTGCTCATGAAACGATTGGTGTGGGTAGGCTGGTCTTATTTTTGCTTCTTTTCCAAGGGCTGGTTTCGAGGAATTTTTTCAGCCAGAGGTGATTGGATGGAAAAGCATCATCGGTTAATAAATGATCCGCACATCATGGGGCCTCTTGAGGAATTTCTCCGCACGGTTCGAGAGGTTGTTCAGTTTCCGCGGTTGAAAGAGGATAAGAATGAGGCCCTTTCTCCTGAATTCTTAATTTCGAAGAATGAGGCTCGTGGATTTAATCGATGGGGGTGAGTCCCAGCTTGTCCCTGTCCAGTATCCCCAGCATTGCAGACATTCAGTGAAGAGAGAGGAGGTTGCCAGATGTACCCCTTTTGGGCCACTGAAAAGCGTTATATGTACTGAATGTGTTTGTCTTCGTATTACGAAGCCATGAAGCCTGGAAGACTGCCCCTTACACTTGGGCCGAAAGGGCATTAATGTGTTGGTCGAGTTTGACTGTACGAAGTTCCATCAATTGTTTTGCTCGTTCGAGAATCCTGTCTGGGTCCTCTTCTCCGACATTGGTGATTTCAAATAGCGGTTCGGACTCTTGCACGAGGACCTTGATGTTTTTGAAAATTTCCAAAAATGCTAGTGGTCCCAAATGTAAGTCTGTTTCCAGGTGTTCAGAAACATCCAGAAGAGTCTCATCACTTGCCTGGGTCATGCACAGATCAGCAATGGATCCGGATACTGACACGCATTGAAAAAACAGTCGGTCTTTGGTGTCTGGAGGAATAAGATTCGGATCATCACTGGCCCGTGTGACGGTTACCAAATCAACAGGAAAATTCCATTCAGCCAGAAGCCAACTGCCTACCAAGGGATGTGTTGCTCCAAAATGTGCCTGTTCATGCTCCAGTACGCGCTGATGCACGGCCTGATCCAGGTCGGGGTCTGAATACAATGTTGGCTCAACCTGATCCAATACTAACATCCCGATATCTTGAATGAAGGCGGCGATAAATAATTCTTCCAGGTCTTGGCGTTTACATGCTTGCCCCAGGGCCAGTGCGGAGGATCCGGCGATGAGGGCTCGTCGCCAAAATGTACTATGATCCAGGCCTGCTCCTGATTCACGTCTGAGAGATTTAACGAGTGAAAAGGAGAGAGCCAGGGACAGCACCCCATTGAATCCAATCAGCATGACGGCCTTTTGGAGGCTTTTTGCGTTCTTTTGATGGGCATAGATCGGTGAGTTAGCCCGTTGCATAATTTTGGCAGTCAGCGCTAGATCGATCCCGAGTACCTTGACTATATCGTCAATGTTGAGTTCCGGGTCTTGGGCTAGCTTGATCAGTTGGAGGGCTACCTTTGGGGGAGTAGGGAGACTTTTGCAAGAGCGTAATTTCTCAATGCATTCGGGCGTTAATGAATTGGACTCTGGTTCCATCATGAATGTTGACGAGTTTTTTATGTGGGTCGTTCGTGTTGATATTCTTTCGGTTGACTTGCTTGAAAAGTTGACCCGATCAGGATGGTAGGTCTGAGTTTGTGCTCAATACCGGCAGAAGAAGTGAGTAGGGAGAATCGTCAATGTGGTCACGATGTCATGGGTGCGCACTTGGATGAAACCTGATGTTCGAGCGCTAAAAGCTTCTCCTTTATATGCAGGCCTCCCCCATACCCTATAAGTTGCCCGGATTGACCAATAACGCGATGACAGGGCACAAAGATGGAGAGCGGATTTTGCCCGTTTGCGGAACCGACGGCACGTGAGGCTGTAGGTTGTCCGATGGATTTTGCAATGGAACCATATGATACGGTTTGTCCATACGGAATCTTTGTCAATGCATGCCACACCCGGCGTTGAAAGGGCGTCCCATGTGGGCTGAGGTTAATGCTAAAGGTAGTTCGTGTGCCAGAAAAGTATTCACCCAATTGCTGGATCACATCGTTAAACGGCTTCTGGTCATGTATCCAATGCGAGCTCGGAATTTCAGGATTTTTCCCATCTTGAAAAGAGAGACAATGCAAGGCCTTCTGGTCGCCTGCGAGCAGCAAGTGCCCTACTGGGCTAGGAATGACACAATACCTTACGATGGATTGGTTTTTTTTCTTCCCTGCATTTGGTGAATCTGGTTTCTTTCTGCTTGTGCGAGGCAATCGCTTAACCTCTCTTTGAAATCGATGGTGTGTGGGTAGAATCAAGGCCCGATACTTTCGACCATTTTAACTGAAATCGAGCCAGACATGCTAACGGAATCAGCATATTTTTGGTGTGCCAATGGCGAAGAGTCGCCAAACAATTTAATCTGGGGAAAGTGGAAGACAGTGAGAGGCCAAGGGGAGGGCTTGAACAACTATGCCTAGCCGCGAACAGGTGGTGAAAGGTGCTAGACCCAATTACGTCCAGGATCAATTCCGCCACAATGGAAGACGGGTGTAAGCTCTGGATCGTAGATGCACCGCTGTCCATACTGAGCATCGGTCGTTGTGCAACCGGAAATGCCCAAGGCCAAAAAGAAGATCAGTGTGTAGAGTTTCATCATCGACATGCTCCATCCTGTTTCCTCCATTCTCTCCGAAATGAGCGTGGGGTCTATTCGATGATTGACGTAGTCAGATCGAGGGGGAAGTGAGTGACCTAGGGGAAATCAAGAAATGTGGGGTTGAAACTCTCGAATCGTGGCGGCATGACGGAATGAATCAGTTCTTAATTTGCTTCGGGCTATGGAAAGGCACCGTCTGGCAGCGTGTGTTGGCAAGATTCGCTTCCGATTCCTTTTAACCAATCGTGAAAATCGTTTGTAGGTGGAAGTTCGTTGGAAGGGTAGTACACCATGGTGGGGAACAAGAGGCGTTGCGCGTCTACCCACAATGGGGGATGGAACCCAATGGTCCCCCTCGTCAGGTGTTGGGTGGTTATATCCGTTGGATGTTTGCCCTTGGTGTGGACAAGGCGATCGAATAGCACCTTATCACGAACGGTGAAGTTTAAATGGTGCCCCAATAGTGGAGAGCCAGCCAACATCTCTTCTACCGGTATGACCTTATTTCAGGACCGCCAATGTTTAAGATTTAAATTCACGGGACGCGTGTTGAGATTTGCAACGATAGGTGCGCGGATTCAATAAATCGGGTAAGGAATGTGTCCGGCAGCAAATGGAAGAGCCAATTTACCTTGGTCAGGACGAACGCGGGAACTAGCTGTAAATTTAGTCCATAAGGGATTGGAGGGAACGGCCTGGTAAGGTGTTCTGCTCGGCCGCTTCTTTTTTCAAGAAAGGGATATTTCGGTCCAATGGTGCTATCCGTAATCCGGGGCAGTGTTTTCATCGCGGCGTTCTTTGGCTTCCATATCAATCGCTTCTTCTTCATTTTCAATCGAATTTTCCTGGTCGATTTCGTATAAATCCTTCGCTGTCAGGTATCTAATCGCCGTCCCCGCGAGACATTTTTTGCTCACAGTGCCCTTGAGCTGGAGGTTGAGGACCGCGTCAGCTCCGGCTTTCCGTGCCATTTGCAACAATGCAAAGTGCAACTCATCCCAATTCACTTGGGATTTGTCTGGTGGTTGATGGGCTTCTAAATCATCCATCGTTTCATAAGGAATCTCAGGGAAGGCATCCAGGACTTCAATGGCCTTCTCGACGGGAACCATCTCTTCCGTCACCACACTTTGAGACACATCAGGTACCTCTTCCACTGTTCGAGGGGCACGAGCCGCATCGATATCAAATGTTTTAAGACGAAGAGCTGCCAATGCCGCTTCATGCTCATTGCTACTCTGAGAAAGCCGCTTGAGTTTGTCGACACGATCCAGAGCTTCTTGCAGGCTCATTCGGGCACCAGCTTTACGAAGAGCATTAATGGGCATGACCGAACTCCAATGAATATGAGGATGAATCGATGGGAACTGTCAGCGACAGGATCGCCTTCTCTAGGCTGAATGGGCTTAGCCCCTAAAACGACACCACATTGCTGGACAATACCATTCAATTTTCTACCTATCCGGAATTCTAGTTGTCAACTGACGAAGGACCTATAAATGAAAGATTCCGGATTTTGGAGAAAAAATGGGGTGTATGTAACCGTGCCTACCGGTCCATTTTGAATGGGATGGCTAAGATTTGCGGGGTTCCAAAGTTTGCTGGGGAATGGGTGGGGCTAGGCCAGAAAATCGCATGGGCGCATCTGGCTAATCAAAAACGACTGTCTTTCGCCCATACACCAATACGCGATGCTCGATATGAAGCCGAACGGCTCGTGCGAGAACCATCACTTCCAGGTCACGCCCTTTCCGAATGAGATCTTGAATGGAATCCCGATGGCCAATACGAATGACGTCTTGTTCGATGATTGGGCCTTCATCCAAATCCACGGTTGCATAGTGAGCGGTTGCCCCAATGATTTTGACACCACGCGCATACGCCTGGTGATAGGGTTTTGCGCCAATAAATGCTGGAAGGAACGAATGATGAATATTGATGACTGGACATCCTACCGTTTCCAGAAAATGACTGGTCAGAATCTGCATGTACCGAGCCATGACGACTAACGAGACCTTTTTGGAAGCCAGTTCCTTCAGGACTTGGGCTTCCTGTTCTGCTTTCATTCCCGGTTGGATTGGGAGGTGACAAAAAGGTATTTCAAACAGGTCTGCCCACTGACGACATACTTCATGATTGGAGATCAAGACTGGAAAATCGATTTCCAACTCTCCTCGCCGATGCCGGTGGAGAAGGTCCACGAGGCAATGATCATGTTGCGAGACCAACAGTCCGACGCGGGTACGATTGTGTGAAAAATAGAGTTGAAACGAGATGCCAAAGAGTTTGGCAATAGGCATGAATGAGGGTGCGATCTCTTCACGAGGAATTTGAAACCCTTCGAGCTCAAACACCGTACGCATGAGAAAGTCCCCGCTTTCCATGTCGGTGTGATGATCTGAATCTAGAATATTGCCGCCGAAATCATGAATAAACCCTGCGACGCGTGCAACAATGCCCTTTTGATCCTTACAGTGAATCAGCAGCGTTCCGGTGGTGGTTGTCATAGAGGGTTGCTTCACGACAAAGTTTTTGGTTGTAAGCCGCATGCCCGAGCAATGCCGTCCCGATATTGAAGCCACAAAACGAGAGTCTTCTTCAGCGTGGCCACCACTTCATTCTGGCGTTTTCGATCCTCGGAATAATTGGCTACCATATCGTAGGCATCATGGCGATGGCCGTTTTCGACTAGTTGATGAGCCCGTGATAAGTCCATGTGGGCCGGGGACAGCCCATGATAACGTACGAGGGGATGAGACGTAATGCGTGCTTCAATCTCACGTGGCGTTCTTCGCTTTGTGGGTTTGGCCAATTCGGTTCGATCATGGAGGCTTCCTTCGACAAAGATTGTCAGCACGGCCGCGCCCAAGGTCCAGTTGGGATTAACCGAAATCCGATCCAACCAGGCGCGATATCGACGGCTGGTCGGCAGCAAAGCGATTTCCTTAAAGCTTCCGTTTTTAAATCCTAGCCCCTTCATCATTTTAAGGAACAACTCCGGATGGGCAGTGCCTAAGGACAATTGTCCAGTATCTTCCTCGAAAATATTTTGAGCGAGCATCCGGCGCACGTCCATGGGCGGATTCTGCCCGTGAATTCGAGCTAGAAAGACCGGGAAGTCCCGAACATAAACTCCATACTCTTGCTGAAAATGGATTTTAAGCTGTTGCTTGGATAATGAGCCGCTGGCAAACAAAGTCCAGGCCCAATGATCCTTTAGATCCATGATGGCTAACAGCTGGTTGCGGAACTGCTTGGGCGAAAGGGCCTTACCTGCCATATGGAAAAGGTCTCACTCTGCAAATACTTTCGGCTAGGAAATTCTTTCTGTTAGTGGTAGCACACTATTCATTCGGACATTCTGGCCTTTTCTGAAGGTTCATGTGAGAGGGACAGATAGTGAAACAGTTGAAAGCTATCATAATAAACAGATAAACGGATCGTTAATTCGGTGGCAATCTTGAACTGTCAGGA
>JAYWMS010000286.1:0-2042 GCA_035873215.1 Nitrospirota bacterium
ATACCATTTGGGTTTGAGCCAGTTCGTGAGTCGACCGAATGGTTCTCGCCAAGTCAAACCCGTCCTGATTGGGCATCATTTGATCCAAGAGCACCAAATCAATCGGCCTGCCCTCCTCGGCCGCTTTGAGCAGGATCAACATGGCATCCTCTACCGAATCCGCACTCGAACATTCCATCTTCCATTCGCTGGTATAATGGTGGAGCAGCAGCCGGTTCGTATCATTGTCATCCACGACACACACCCGAATGCCCTCCAACGAGGCATGAGGAGCCTCGTGTGATACATGTCCCTGTTGCCTAGACAAACGAATAGTAAACCAAAAGCGGCTGCCATTCCCCGGGTCGCTATCGACGCCGATCGATCCACCCATCATCTCCACGAGTTGTTTACAGATCGATAAGCCCAATCCGGTCCCACCGAATTTGCGGGTCGTGGAACTATCCGCCTGGCTGAAGGATTGGAAGAGCCGTTCCTTGGCTTCCCTCGGAATACCAATCCCGGTATCCGTGATTTCAAACCGGAGGAAGACCTCCTGCTCCGTTTCCTCCTCCACCAAGACCTGAACGGCCACCTCGCCCTGTGCCGTGAACTTGATGGCATTGCCGACCAGATTCATCAGGATTTGTCGAATCCGACCAGGATCACCTTTGAGCGCAGTCGGGACCTTGGCAAAAACCAACCCCACCAACTCAATCCCTTTCCCCAAGGCTTTTTCGTTCAGCAAGTCCAACACTTCTTCCATTGTGACACGCAAATCAAAATCAATGATTTCCAGGTCAAGCTTCCCGGCTTCGATTTTGGAAAAATCCAGAATATCATTGATAATATTAAGCAAAGTCTCCCCGGAGGACCGTACGGTCTCTGCGCATTCCCGCTGATCCGGCGTCAAATCGGTGTCGATGAGCAAACTCGACATCCCGATAACCCCGTTCATCGGTGTTCGAATTTCATGACTCATCGTGGCCAGGAAATCAGACTTCAGTCTGACCGCTTCCAGCGCTTGATCACGAGCTTCACGCAATTCGGCATTATTTTTCTCCAAGCACTCATACATATCCGTCAACTGCCGCTCATCTTCTTTTCGTTTTGTCGCATCTCTTACGATCCCAATAAAAATCCGACCCTCCTGGCTCCGCACTTCACTCACGGCAAGATCCAAGGGGAAAATGCTCCCGTCCTTCCGCTTACCCATGACTTCACGACCTGGCGTTCCAATAATTTTTTGTTCTCCTGTCTCAAGGTATCTGTGTAAGTACCCGTCATGATTCTCTGAATAGGGCGAGGGCATTAATTTCTTAATATTTTTCCCGATCACTTCTTCTGCGTCATACCCAAACTGGTGACTCGCCATTTTATTGAAGGATTCGATGAGACCGTGTTCATCGATCGTGACAATGCCATCTGCAGCCGAATCCACGATGGCTTTCATTCGGGCGTCCAAGGCTTTCTTGATCTCTGAAGCCTTCAAGGCTTCGTCCCGGGCTTTCCTTAACTCCTGATTTTTCACTTCCAAATCACGAGTGGCCGTCATCAGCCGTTCATCCTTTTGTTCAAGCCTGTAATGGTTAAACGCGAGCCGACGTGTGGTCCACAGGAGGAAGACCATAAGCGGCAAAATCGCTAAAAGACCAATACTCCCAACTTTCATCCGCGTTGCAGCGATGGGGATGAGAATGGCCTGACGATCCATCCGCACTAAGACCGTCCAATTCAGGTTGGGCAACCAGGCCAATCCTCGTGTTTTGGCATACCCTGTGACTACTTCTACTTCACGGCGGAGGTGACGTTCTTCAACAAAACCAGGTCGATTGCGAGAAGCCAGCCGGGCAGAGAGCAAGCCCTTGGTTCGCAGATTGAGGGTGCCTTCTTCCTTCAGTAGGGAATCGATGATGACCAAACCATTCCTGTTCAAGAATTGCCATTCTACTGTTGCCATGTGACCGTACTTGGCTTTCAACACTTCGATCGTACGTGAAAAAATATCAGAGAATCCTCTCAGCCCGATATGCGCAGCGACTATGCCATGAAATTTCTGCGTT
>JAYWMS010000117.1:0-3359 GCA_035873215.1 Nitrospirota bacterium
TGATCAACCAACTTCATATTCCTCTCTCCTTTTCTCACGACACTTGTGGCGTGTAGGACTGCTGGCGTGGTTCTTTCTCCTAGCCTGTGTGGGACAGGTATCCCAGCCGGTTTCTGCTTCTCCAAATGCTCTTCAAGGCAAGCAAGGGGAAGTCTTGCTCGTGAAAATCCAGGTGGTTAGCCAGCCGAAGCAGGTCCGGGGAAAATTTTTGAAGAAGCCGGTCCTGTTCTATCCAGTGAGTGGAGATGCCTATGAGGGCCTGTTGGGAGTGGATCTTCAAGCCAAGCCTGGCCTTCATGATTTGACCGTCGATCTAACCTATCCCGATAAAACCAGGCGTCAGGTGATCAAGATTCAGGTGATGAAGGAAAAGTATCCCGTGCAACGGTTAACCCTTCCCGATAAAATGGTGGACTTGGATAAAGAAACCCTGGCAAGAGTGCGAAAAGAATCCAAGCAGATGCATAAGGCCTTTGCATCACTCGACCCGCGCCGCTTATGGAGGGGGACCTTTCTGGAACCCGTTCATGGAAGAGTTTCCGGTCGATTCGGAAGCCGACGGGTGATCAATGGACAGCCCAAGCGACCTCATAGTGGGGAAGATATTGCGGCTCCCGAGGGAACTCCGGTATTGGCGATGAATGAAGGTGTTGTTCGATTAACGATGGACCATTTTTTTACGGGCAAAGGTGTTATTCTGGACCATGGTCTCGGGCTGTTTTCCATGTACTTTCATCTATCGGCCATTGATGTTGAGGATGGGCAAGTGGTAAAGATAGCACAGCACATTGGAAAAGTTGGTTCGTCTGGGCGGGCTACGGGACCTCATTTACACTGGGGCGTCCGACTCAATGGATCACGGGTGAATCCGTATTCACTCATACAAGTCACCCAGATTGCTGCAGTACCCTCCGTTCCCTAATATCGTGTCCATTGACAATTAAAAATCTCCTCTAAGCGGTAGTCATGTTCCGTGAACACATGTGATGTGTGTTCATCAGCAATTTCCATTTGTAGAGGTTTTCCAGAAACCTATTCCGTTGGTGGATAATTAGGTCACAAGTATGAAACGAGTTTGCGTGTTTTGCGGATCCAACGTGGGTCGACAATCAGCTTTTGCCGATGCCGCAGGTGCATTCGGTAAGGAACTGATCAAGCGAAATATTGGATTGGTCTATGGAGCGGGGAATATCGGTCTCATGAGCGTAGTGGCTGAAACGGTGTTGACTGGGAAGGGTGAAGTGATCGGGGTCATCCCAAATTTTATGGTGGAAAAGGAACTAGCTCGACAGGATCTGACGCAACTCCATGTAGTCAGTTCGATGCATGAACGCAAGACATTGATGGCTGACCTTTCGGATGCGTTTGTGGCATTACCGGGGGGGTATGGTACGCTTGAAGAATTCTGTGAAATGCTAACATGGGAGCAATTGGATATCCATCGAAAACCCTGTGGAATACTCAATGTCGGCGGGTTTTATGATGGTCTGCTAGGCTTCTTTGATCATCAAGTCCAGGAGGGATTTGTGACACCAGGAAATCGTGATTTGGTCATCGAATCAGAAAATCCTACAGTGCTCCTAGACAAACTGGACTTGCATTAAGACAGGAAATTCCTTCTCGACAGTCTTCTTCTCAGCCTGCAAAACCAAGTCTCAAAGGTGATTCGAAAGTTGCGAGTTTAATAGGCGGCAGGCCTGGAAAGAGGGCGATTGGCCAACATTTCCATGGCTCGAAGATTGTCGAAGGCAAAAACCCCATCCCCTGTCGTGGCCACCCCAACCTGCCCGGCATCTAAACTGGAGTCCGAGAAGGACAGAATGAGTTGATTGTCGAAAGAAATCTCGATGAAGTCCTGACTGATAATCGTATTGCGTTGAATGCGTAGGAAGTGCCATTCGCCATCATCCTTGGGAATAACGGGTGTTTCTTTGAGTAGAGCCGTTTGTCCATTAAGGACTTTAAAGATTTTTAGCGTGTTGGTGGCTGGAAAGACCATCACGGAATAAAAATTCTGCCCATCCTGTGCATTGAACACCAGTCCCGCTCCGGCTGAGGGGGTGCCCAATCGCGAGTGAATTCTCACTGACAAGTCAACATAGTTCACGCGACTATTTTCGGCAGTTAGGATTTGGTAGCAATTCTCATGGGAACAGGTTGCTGGTTGCAATAAGACGTGAGTCCGGCTTGGCGCACTGGGGTCGGTGACAATCTGCCAGTCTGTCGGCGCTCCAGTTCCCAGGGTGTGAGAAATAAATTCCGGAGGCAGCTTGGCTTCTACCTGTTTCTCAAAATCCCACTCTTGAAATAAGGGAGGGGTCGTTTTGTGTACTGCGCGTGGCAATTCCCGAGCAGGCCCAGAATTGTCGGCGAGAGCCAAGTTATACGAGGCATGTTCAATGGCAGCAATAGCGAACATCGCAAGAGTAACAAACGACATTGATCTGAAGATCTGAAAGCATTCACCTTGGTTAACGCAGCCTAGACTAAGGATAGATTTAACAGATAGGGGGTAATGTTTCATAAAAAGCTCCACAAGACAAAATTCATATACTGGTTTCCTGTACAAAATGGATCATACGAAGAACAGGTCTGGGCTTGCAAGGCTTGCCCTCCTCATCAGGAACTTCATAACAAGGGCCTTTTGATAAGAGGAGAATTGGTTCTCGTCATGAGTTAAGCCATCATTCATTGCGATAGAGGCTGAGCTTTGGTAGCCTGCAAAAAAGGCATACTTTTGTGCCTCATTAAGTCGTCCCGATACTGGTAACTGCATGATGAATTCTCCTCACAAGGTGGTGTCAACCGTTACGGTTGGAGTCTTTGTCTGCGTGCTCTCGATCGTTCTTGGTGCATGCCACGTCTCTCCCTCTTGGGCAAAAAACGTTCCAGAACCAATCCAGCTTGAAAAACTGATTGACAACCCGTCAGTGGTAACGCTGACATTGGCCGATGCGGTCTTGCAAGCCCTCGAGCATAATTTGGACATCACCATTAGTCGTCAGGCGCGAGATGTACGTGTGACCGATATCTTGTTTGAACAAGCGAAATTTGATCCCACCGTAGAACTGACCGGACGTTATGATCGCTCAATCGCCCCCTTAAACCGGCCCATTTTTGGGTTTGGCGGAGTAACCCAAGGGAATGATCCCGACAATTTTGCGCAAACGGATGCACAAGTAAGTCTGGGGTTCGCCCAAAAACTTCCCACGGGGGCCAACTACGATCTCACCATGGACACCACGCGAAATGCCGTGGCGGGCGAAACCTCGTTTTTATTCAACCCCAGCTATACGTCGAATCTGTTGCTCAATCTCACGCAGCCCTTGCTTCGTGACTTTGGGACTGACGTGAACCTC
>JAYWMS010000162.1:0-2118 GCA_035873215.1 Nitrospirota bacterium
GAACCAATGCCAGCGCGAGATATTCTTCCGTCCCAGCTCCGGCGAATTGGCTCACGCCGGTGGCAACGAGAAGGGACACCATCGCGACGGGACCCACCGCCAATACACGGCTACTGCCGAGTAGGGCGTAGAGAATGAGCGGAAGGATACTGGCATAGAGCCCCACTTGCGGCGGCAATCCAGCCAGCAGGGCATACGCCATACCCTGAGGCACCAGCATAATCGTTACGATTATGCCCGCCATCAGGTCACCGACGAAATCTTGGGAACGGTAATTCCGCATCCAGTCGAGGAAAGGCAGATAACGGATAAAGCCAGAGGTCTTCGCTTCGTTTTGCGGCGGCGCTTCTGTCGATTTGCGCGTCTTCATACCATCACCTCATTCTGAATTTTTGCTTTCTGATCGGATTTTCAGGTGGCTTCGCCCAATGCTATCAATTGACTCAAATTCTGAACAAGGGGGATTGAGAATCTGAGAAGATGAACCCCCGATGAGGGCTATCACCGCCCTTAAAACGATAAGATGTAAAGCAAAATATCTCCAGATTAAACGCCAAATCATATTTTGCACGGTTTTTCGGAGGTTGAGCAAAATTAACCCGCGTTTTCAAGACTGTCAAGTGCGCGGGTCAGTCGTTCACTCGCCTCATCTACGATAGGCTGGAGTTCAGGATTTTCCGTGACACCGACCATCGACATCGGGTCAATGACGGAAATCACACTCTGATTTTCCGCTTCCTCGTACACAATCACGTTGCATGGCAGTAACAGACCGATTTCAAGTTCAGTTTGTAATGCTTGGTGCGCCAGATTCGGATTGCACGCTCCCAAGATGACGTACTTCCGAAAGTCTGCATCGAGCTTTGTCTTCATCGTTGCCTTGACATCGATTTCGGTCAAAACACCGAATCCTTCTGTCTTCAGGGCTTCGACGACTTTCGGAACCGCCTCTTCATACGGAAGATTGATTTGCGTTGAAATGCCGTAGGCATGTGTTTTCATCTTTATTCTCCTTTGCTTTCTCGGCTTAAATTGTGGTTCGGATTGGTGATGAAGAGATAACGATCTAATCGACAGATCTCTTATTTCCACCCCCATTTCTTGAAGATTGCATGGGCTTCATCACTCTTGAGAAAATCGATAAATTCTTGCGCCAGTTCTCTCTGTTGACTGATTTTCGTTATGGCTATGGGAGTCCCCCTGAAAATCTTGTAGTTCTCATCAACCTGAACCAGCTCAGTAACGTCCTTCAGACGGTAATGCCAAGACTCCCAAGTCATCCAAGCATCAAGATCAGGATGTTCCTTCCACTGCCTGATGGCATCGGCGCCGTTAATCGCATAGACCGCGATGTTTTTTATTAGCTTTGGCAGATCTCCATGTTTTGCCGTCATATCTTCCCACAGTCCGGTCTGCCCAGCGCTGACGACGACCATTATCTTGATGTCCGGTCGGTATAGGTCTTCAAACTTGTGAATCTGCTTTGGATTGCCGGGGCGCACCAGAATCCCCGAAGGACGAACATAAAGGGTCGTCCTTGTCTTCGTATCAATTAAGCCCGAGTGATTCTGGATGAATTTGCTCAACATGAATTCTGCGCCACCAAATATCACATCTGCTTTCTGTTTGGCTTCGTCAATCCATTTTTTTTCCGGCCCCGCTTTGACAATCACTTGGGCGCCGTATCTTTGGGAAAAGACCGTAGCGGATTCATTCATCGGACCGTAAGGGCCGCCGGGACCAAAAACAGACAACGTCTCATCAGCCGACGTGTAACCCGCAAGGAAAAATATCCCTGCGAACAAAAGCAACAATTGAATCCCTTTCATCGGAAAAACCTCCTTCACATTTGACATTGAGCCACGACACGGTAACAGGTTACAAAAAAATCCAATCCGGTGTCAAGGGCAAAAACCGTATTGTCCTTAACAAATTACGAACTGTACTTCTACAGAGCCAGGAGTCGAAAAAAGGTTACAAACTTTTGGAAGGAGAAGCCTTGATTGCATGCAGTTGGATAGTTTATAATAAGTTGATGGCACTCAAACCGTTACAACGCGTTTTTGGCTCAGGACCTTTCATTCACGCGACATCCCTGCTGCTGTTTATACTGATTTA
>JAYWMS010000167.1:0-7547 GCA_035873215.1 Nitrospirota bacterium
ATTCACTGGGTTTCAGGGTGGGTGGATCATTCACGAGAAATCCATGACTGAACCAGCATTTGGTGATATTCACTGATTCTTCTGCTTTACAATTTCAAGCAAAAAAGTTTTTGTCTCTTTGCGCTTTCAGCACAGAAAAGACGCAGGGTTGTGGCCAGAAAATCTGGGAGGATGGGTTGTGCATAGCGATTTCTGCGGCAGGAGAATCATGCGGATATTGGAGGGAAGAACTGTAATGGGCACAAGGGGCATTAGGTTCTTTTGCCGAAACCAAAGGCCTGTCCTTAGCCAGGCCGAAGGAATCTCGACAGCCTGGACCAATCCCTGGAAGATTAAACCTTCAACCTACTCTACTGGAATGATCTAGGTGAGTGTGGATGCTACTGGGAAAAGTGATGGCTTAGTTGGTGAGGGCCATGGAGGCATCGGCTGGTTCCGGGAACATGGAATCGATGCTCACGGCTTTCAGCGCGTCTGTGATCCATACATAACGTTCTTCTGCCCACTTATTAAAGTCCTGGGCATTCTGAAACATCATATCCCACGCGCGGACGCCATCAAGCAGGAGCAGTTGGTGCGGCTTGTTCTCTCCCGGGAAATACACGACCAGGATTGCTGAATTTCCTATTAAACTTATATCCGTAAACATGTGGATCATGGATTTCTTGGGGAGGTATATGGAACGTGAGGCGGCTTCCACGATCGGACCATACACCCGGAGGAGAAATTGCTGGGTGGTTTCATAGGGAGATTTGGACTCATGAAGTTGTGTGTTGGGCGCCTCGCCTATCAGGTTGGTTGTGAGGTAATCCGTGGCTTCCCAGGTGGGCATGGCACCAGAATGCACGAGGGAATCGACTAAATAGGCCAACCAATTTCGACTTGGACACACGGGCTGAGTCATGAATACTCTCCTTGTTGGCATACTGTTTCGGATAATACCAGCGGGTACTTGAATATTATTGCTGTTTTTGTTGGGGATGATTCGACCGGCGAGAACAACCTGGCAGCACGCTCTTACATCCTGCGAAACACGAACCTTTATACTATCGCATATGCATAATCTTGTCAACGAACTGGGTTTTCCAGGGGTCTAAACCCGTCCTTTCCTTGACCAAGCTTTTTCCCACAGCATAGAATGGCATGGATTTTTATGAAACCTTTGAAATATTAGGGGCTTTTTCGGTTTATACCGTTAGGAAGCCCTTCTTCATTTTTCTTCATTATATAGAAGGGAAATTGCTTATGTCGGGAGTCCTGCATGAGGATTGATTATAATAAGGGCGGGTTGTTGACCCCCGAGCTGATTCAGCTTCGACGGAAAGAGCCGGGGCTGTCCCCGGGTCGGAAAAAGGTTATGTTAGTTTTTCCCCCGGATTGGTACCCCTCCGAACCCTATCTGAGTCTTCCCACCCTCACCGCGTTTCTTCGTAAGGCCGGTCATGATGTTGTCCAAAAGGATGTCAATTTGGAGATGTACGACTGGTATTTCAGCGCTGACTTTCTAAAACGGGTGTTGAAGAAGGTGCCTCAGCAGTTGGATCGCCTCAAGCGGGTCGCACGAGATCGCGGTTTGTCGGATGAGGAGCAGGAGTTGCAACTGGCCTTGTGTGAGTGTACGCGGTCTCGAATGGCCGATCTCATTGAAAACGCCGAGCGAGCCAAGCAGATCGTGCGCTCTCAGGAGCTGTATGATGCGGAAAAATTGGAATGGGCGATGAATGTGTTCCGAGAGGTCACGTCTACCATTTCCCTCGTCTATGCCCCGGCACGAATCTGCATGCCGCCGATGGAGACGGATCTCTCGTACAAGATTTTCATATCATCTGAGGTCCTGGCCGCGGTCGAAGACACTCAAGTCAATGTGTATCGAGACGTGTTTGAGCATATTCTGAAACCGGCGATTCTCGAAGAAAAGCCGGAGATCATTGGTATCTCGATTGTGTTGCGGCAACAGTTATTTTCCACCATGACGTTTTGCGCCATGATCAAGGAACAGTTTCCAGACATTCATATTACGATCGGCGGGAATACGGTGACGCGGCTGCGTGATGTGTTGCCGGATACCCCGAACCTTTTTGCTTTATTTGATAGCGCCATTGTGTATGAAGGGGAAACGGCGTTTTTGCAGCTTATTGAAGCCATTGGGACTGATCGTGACTTTTCACAAATTCCGAATCTTCTCTGGAGGGATAATTCAGGTATCCATACCTCGACGGTAACCTCTTCGGAAAGTATGTCGGAATTGCCGCCCCCGGACTTTGATGGCTTGCCATTAGAGAAGTATTTTGTCCCTGAGCCTGTGCTACCGTATTTGGCGACACGAGGTTGTTATTGGGGACGTTGCGAGTTCTGTGACCATGGCGAGGGGTATACGGCCGGGTACCGGACGAAAAAGGTTCAAGAGATCATCGAGGAAGTGCAGTTTCTTCGTGATAAGTACAAGACCTACCATTTTCATTTTACCGATGAATCCTATCCGCCCGCGCTTTTCCGGAAACTGACCCGCCAATTAAAAGAACACAATATGGGTATTGCCTGGACGACGCATATCCGGTTTGAGAAGAGCTTGTTGGATGACGAAGTCTGGCAGGATGCTGAGGATTCCGGTTGTAAGTTTTTACATATGGGCTATGAATCGGGGAGTGAACGTGTGCTTAAACTGATGGATAAAGCCACGACGACGGATGTGATCCAACGGAGTCTGGAGCTGTCTTCGAAGCATGGTGTGTGGAACCATGTCATGGGATTTTTTGGATTTCCTGGGGAACGCTATGAAGATGCCAAGTTTTCGATGCAATTTTTGGACGACAACAAAGACCATGTGCATTCCATCGGATTTGGCACGTTTGATTTGAGCAAGCATACGCCTGTTGCGAAAAATGCTGAAAAGTGGGGCGTCACGTATTACAAAAACCCTGAATGGGATCTTGCTCTGGACTATTACTTTACCGTGAAAGACGGGTTGAGTGTCGAAGATGCTGAACGGGTGTTTGAGGAATTTGAGCAAAACCATTATTCCGGCTGGGATTTGAAAATTTTCATCCGGGAGTATGTCTTCCTCTATGTTGCCCATTTTGGGACGAACAAGCTTCCGGCGTTACAATTCCGGATTACTCCTGATGGAACTCAGCAAGAACTTGCTAATGCCTAGTTTAGGTCTCGGCGTTTTGATCGTTGAGCTGATCAAGAGGTAGACGACTTTGAATTTAGGACTAAAGACGAAGAACTTACGACGTAGGACTTAAGACCTCGGACAAAGGGCTCTCCTAACATGGCTTCTTCCTTCATTAAAATCGATAACACCGATTCACGACCTAAAAGCGGACGCAAATTAAAAACGATGTTGTTGTTTCCGCCTGAATGGGTGCCCACGGCTCCCTATCTGGCCCTACCGAGCTTGACTGCGGTTTTACGGGAACACGGTCACGAGGTGATTCAGCGGGATATTAACATCGAAATGTATGAGCGGTTTTTTAGCGATATGTTTTTGATTTGGGTCAATACTCGCATGGCTCAACAACTCCGTGTCCTGCAAGCGAAGGAAACCTCTGAGGGATTGTCGGATAAAGAAATCGATCAGAAGGCTCGCGTAGAAGAAGCGTTATCCATCGATGTGATGGACCTGGCACAGCAAGCCGAAGAAGCCAAGCGGATTAATCGCAGTGAAGACTTTTATGATGCCCACAAGTTGGAGTGGGCGCTGAATGTGTTTCGCGATGTCATGCGGTATATTTCCGCCGCGTATTTTCCTGCCTCATTGGTCTATTACCCGATGGAAAGTAACCTGGGGTATCGGCCTGGTGTCTCGAGTGAAGTCTTTGCTTGCTTGGAAGATGAACAGGTCAATGTCTATCGGGATGTCTGTCAGCAGTTGGTCTTGCCGGCTGTGAGTAAAGAACGTCCGGATGTGGTGGGGGTGTCGATCGGCACCAAAATGCAGATGATTGCAGGCTTTACCTTTTGCAAGATGATCAAGGAGGCCTACCCCGATATCCATGTGACGGTGGGGGGGAATGTCATCACTCGCCTTCAGGAAGACCTCACGAAACGGGAACCCTTCTTCTCGTCCATCTTTGATTCGGCCATCATGTATGAAGGCGAACATGCGCTGTTGTGGTTGCTCGAAGCCCTGGTCGGTGATCGTGAGTGGGCCTCTGTTCCGAACCTGATGTATCGTGAGAATGGGCATATTCGCATCAATCAAGAGATTTACACCGAAAAGACGACGACGTTGCCGTTGCCGGATTTTGACGGTTTTCCGCTGGACTCCTATTTTGTCCCCACGCGAATTCTGCCCTATCTTGCTACCCGCGGGTGTTATTGGGGGCGTTGCACGTTTTGTGATCATGGGCAAGGGTACTTTGATCAATATCGTGGAAAATCTGCACATGATGTGGTTCGTGAGGTGAAGGCACTCAAGGACA
Source organism: Nitrospirota bacterium (assembly GCA_035873215.1). Taxonomy (GTDB): domain Bacteria; phylum Nitrospirota; class Nitrospiria; order Nitrospirales; family UBA8639; genus JAYWMS01. Next base: position 4,428 of record JAYWMS010000167.1, read on the forward strand.
AGTATCAAGCGGATCACTTCCTGTTTGCCGATGAATCGTATCCTCCCGCCTTGTTCAAAAAAGTTTCACAACTGCTCGTGGATGAACAGGTCGATATCAAATGGACCACCCTGATTCGGTTTGAAGAAACACTTCAAGATCCGGAGATCTGGAAGCTGGCTGCCGCATCCGGGTGTAAGACTCTGTACTATGGTATGGAATCGGCCAATGAGCGTGTTTTAGAGCTGATGGATAAGCATGCGAAGAAGAGCGTGATTGAGAATAACTTGCGGGAAGCCGCGAAGGTTGGCATCTGGAACCACGTTATGGCTTTCTACGGGTTTCCTGGTGAAACGCGTGAAGAGGCGGAAGATACCCGTCAATTTCTGCTCGATAACAAGTCAGCCATCCATTCGGTTGAACTCTTTTACTTTGTCGCCTATCGACATACTCCCATGGTACGCAATCCCGAAAAATTTGGGATTACGATTCATCACCAAGAGGAATATGATATGCCGCTTGATTATTACTACACGCTCAACGAGCCGGGTGGGGTGAGCTGCCTTGATGCCATGCAATTGTGTGAGGAGTTTTATCAAAACGACTTTGAATCGTGGGCCGTTCGCATCAATGCGCGTGAGCAAGTTTTCCTTTATATCTCGAAGTTTGGGACAAACCGGCTTCCGGAGATCTATGCGACCAATCATAGTCCTGCCGATGCCCAACCGGATAGCGTGGCGGGATTGATTACGTGGCCGGTTGCGAAAGCCGATCCGGAAGGTGGAAAAGATGGTGAACCGGGAATGGCTCGAGTGGTCAGTCACACGGCAAAATGACAGACTATCACTGGTTCAGAATTGCATTTTGTTGTTGGTGCGACTAAGACGGTCTAGGGAACCCGTTAGTTGCGGGATGACACGTCCTGCTGATTCAGCCAGTCTATTAGAATCTTGAATGCCGCCTGGACTTCTTTTGTTTTTGCCTCACCCTTTTTATACATTTGCATATATTTCGTGGGGTTATTGGTCAAGTTGGCATTCCGATGCGGATGCCAGGCAAGCAATAGTTCCTCATGACGGTGCTTAAGGGTCTCCAACGAAAAAGGTGGATTGAGTTCAAACAACTCTAAAGCATTGGCGACAGCGCTTTTTTCTGGTAAATGCGAACTGCTGTGTCTTGATGGGGTGGACTGCATGGTAGTGGGCATGTCTCTTCGGATGGATGGGATCGCTTTTGCAGTCTGGCAAACCGGACTTTTTCTTGTCAACGACCTGCGTTTCTATGTGCAGAAAGTTAAACATAAATAGGGACTGAATGATGGGACGTGAATTGCCGGTTTTAGAACGAACGCTCGTGCTGCAAGACAAGGGGTATCGTGAAGTGTTGAAGCGCGAGATGGATGCGGGAAAGATTCCCATCAGTCTTGGGAAAAAATGTCCCGTGGAGTGCGATTTTTGTTATGAGCTTGATCACTCGTATCGTGAAACGCTTGATCCCCCTCAAACAACTCAGGACGATTGGGAGTTTATCCTCAATTACATCAATGCCAAACCCACCGATCCAATGCAATTTTGGTGTTTAGGCGGGAACGAGTACATGGAATGGACGGATTTGTATCTCCATCCCAAGGCCATGGAGTGGACAGAGGATTTTCTTAAACACACCGATAAGAACCTCACTTTTTTCACGGTGGGCTTTGTTCATGTTCCGAAGATTCATCAGCTGGCCGCACAGTATCCCGGACGAATTAACTTTGAATTGTCTGTGATTACACTTGGTCAGTACAGAAAACAACTTATGCCACATGCTCCGTCTGTGAAGCATTTGATGAAAGTTCTTGATGGTCCTGCAGTGTCATCAGCGAACTTTTATTCGTTCGACGATCACACGATGTCCAAGGACGCTGAGACTATTGCTCGTGTGAATGACAGGTGCATGTTGTGGATGGGATGTTTGACCCCCGTTCGTGGCTTGAAAGATAGCACGGCGGCATTAATGCGTCAGGGTCGCACCTATCTACCCGTTGAAGCTGAGCGAATCTATGATGTCGGATATTCCAATTCCACGACGATTCACACGGAAGCCTATGTGACGGCCTTTCTCAATCGAAAACGGATCGTTCAAACGTTTGATTCGTTTGAACTTGAGAAAAAAGATTCAGTCGTCATGGCAGGGAGCGTCTTCAAAATCTTGAACATGTATCGGAAGCGGCGAGCGCGGTATCTGCATGTGCCCAACGCGATGTTAGGCGGTGATTCGGATTGTACGGCTTTACTCACCTTTGATGACGTTCGGCAATGCCTTACGAATGAAAAGCGAATTCATATCCCTAAATGCGTGATGGAATCAGGCCGTGGCTCTTACATGGATATCTCCGGGGTGACGCTGGATGAATTCACCAAGAAGACTGGTGTGAAGGTCAAAGTACTCCATAAAATCGATACGAAATTTGCCAACACCCGTCTCTACCGGAATGGAACCTTGAAGAATTTTGTCGAAGATTATGTGAAAAATCCCATGGCCGCGAGTTATGAGAAGTTGCCATTGACAGCGTAGCCGACTTCGTCCAGGATACAGCCGTCATGTCGGTTATTCTGAAGGTTTGCCTCTTCCACTCATCCCCTTGGTTTCTGCTCTGTTATGTCTGTTGAATCACGTCGGCTCAACTTTTATAAAGCTGACGTGTTCACCGATCAACCCTTTGGTGGGAATCCCGTGGCAGTTGTTCCCCAAGCTGAAGGGCTCTCTGATCGAGAATTTCAACAAATTGCCCGGGAAATGAATCTATCGGAAACCGTGTTCGTGGTCCCGCCCACCGATCCCGTGGCTGCGGCCAAGCTTCGAATTTTTACGCCAACTCAAGAAATTCCCTTTGCCGGACATCCCGTGCTCGGCACATTTCATGTGTTGGGAACGATCAAGCACTTACCGCTTCAGGAACCGGTAACCTACATCATGTTTGAGTGTAATATCGGGGTCTTCCCCCTTGAGATTCATGTGCAGAAAGGTGAAATCGAACGTGTCATAATGTCTCAACCGAAGCCAGAATTCTTGGAAACTGTCGGGGGTATGCAAGACCTCTATGAAATCAGTCGGGCTCTCGGACTGAATAAGAGCATGATCGTTGAAACGCGACTGCCC
>JAYWMS010000200.1:0-11704 GCA_035873215.1 Nitrospirota bacterium
CCTGGACAAAGAGCTCCTCTCCAACTGCTGGGATATGTTCCAGTTTTTGTTGGATTAACCCGCTAATAGTGTTTTGTTCTTCCTCATCTAAGTCAATTTTCAAAAATTCGTTTATTTTTCTGACTTCGGTTCTGCCACTGACGAGAATCTGATTTTTGCCAATACGTTTGATGAGTTCTTCGGTCACGTCAGTTTCATCAATAATTTCACCAACCACTTCTTCCAGTAAGTCTTCTGTCGTGACTAGTCCCATCACCCCGCCAAACTCGTTTACGACGATAGCAATATGTCGCTTTTCCTGTTGGAATTGCTTCAAAAGATCATCAGCAGGCTTCGCTTCCGGAATGAACAGTGGAGGTCTAGCCAGTTCAGACACGGTAAGTTCTTGGCGTCCTTCAGCTAGTTCAATGAGAGCATTACTGCGATATAAGATTCCGGTGACATTATCAAGGTTGCCGTCAAAAACAGGTATCCGCGAGTAGGGGGATTTAAACAGGTCCTCTTTGGTTTCCCGTAGCGTTAACTTGCCCTCTAGGCCAAACATATAGACGCGAGGAGTCATGACGTCCTCTGCGGTTAGATCTGTGAACTCGAACACATTTTTAATCATCTTCACTTCATCGGTTTCTAAGACCCCCGCTTTTCCCCCGGCTTCGAGCATGATCTTTAATTCCTCTTCAGTGACGAACGGAACTGTGAGTCCACGACCTCCAGTAAGCTGCAAGATGAGCGGTTCGAGCAGGTAGAGAAATGGTGAAAAGAGTTTTTCTAACCAATAAATGGGATAAGCCAATAGTTGCACGGCGCCGTCAGCATGTTTTGCACAGAGAGTCTTGGGAATAATTTCACCAAATAACAACACAACAAAAGTAAGTAACCCTGCGGCGACTGCTACTGCTTCAGAACCAAACAATCGAATGGCTACAATGGTGGCCAATGAGGCCGCCATGATGTTGGCCAAGTTGTTTCCAATGAGAATGGTTGAAAGGAGGCGTTGTGGATTTTTCCTGAGATGAAGCGCCAGTTTGGCTCCTCGGTGCTTCTCATCAGCCATCGCTTGTAGACGGCTTTCCGTAATTGAAAAAAACGCGATTTCTGCTCCAGAAAACAAGGCTGATAGTGCTAGACAGATGCCAATAGCTAGAAAGTCCATAAATTTAGATGAGGCAGGGTTGACAAAAGGCAGCAGAATGGAAAAAACAAACTTTTCCACTACTGCCGTTAGCAATCATGAAATAATTGTGGAAGAGGTAGAGAAATCCTGGCAGGATTTTTGAGAAATTAACTACATGAGGACGGAAACGCCGTCTCGGACCGTCGTCATCCATAGTGAATCTTTAAATTAACACAGGAATGTGTTTTCGCGCAAGGGTAAAACGGTGGTGCATTTCCGATGAAAATGATCCGAGTTGAACTAGATTGTATTCCGATCCTCAAAACGATAACACTGACGGCTAAGAATCGGAAATACGGAAAAAATTGGCGTGCTGTGAGGAATAAGCCCTGTATCAGCACCAGGATTCAATTGTAGGTGGAGGTTAACAAAATTAAAGCTTAATCCATCTTGCCAAGGTTCTTTTTGCGCTGAGGCATATGACTCAACCTTATCTGAGGCATATGATCTTGTCATAAGCCCAGAACCACCCTGAATTCCATATTCATACAGGTCTGGGGCCCCTTGAATCAGAATGTTAACAAAGGAAGCATTAAACCATATTTTAAAATTACAACTAAACTGGATAAACGGACCCAGACTCCCAGTATGTTCCAATATTGCAAGTGGATAAGCGAACTCTGGAGGTATCTCAGGGGAATCGGCACGGGGTAGGAGGGGAAAATCTTCATCTTTAATCCCAGAAACCGATACAAAGAGAAGATTCGGGTCATCAAGCGCAATATCATACACTTGTCCGTCATGATAACTGCAAAGCTTCCCCATTTCATACCGAAGAGGATAAGAGTATCCCATTTTGGCATAAAAAATTCTGATGCCAGCTTCCAGTGGATCGTCAGGTTTTCGACTAATTTTAATGTCGAATGGCAATGTGAGATGAAAAGCATTTGTTCGCACACTCATAAAGGGGGCACAGGCGCCGGGAAACTCTTTATGGAGCGAAAGGTTATCTGGTTCAAAACGTTTCGGGGTTCCTCCAAAATGTTGAGCAGTTTTTGCATCTTTGGTTAAGCGATATTTGGCTTGAAAATAAGCAGCGGCACGTTTCTGGGCAAGATCAAGAAAATATTCTGGCATGTCGGTTTCAACGATGAGTCGCTGCCGGTCCATTGAGGGAGAAGGCCCTCCTTTCATTGCCTCGGTGTATATGCCCAGCTCCGCGGTCGTTTTTTGAATGTCATGATCTAATTGTTGACCTAACCCAGGGTCAAAGTATCGAGTTTGGGGAAGCAATTGGCGGGCTTTTTGTAACAATTCTAGTTTGATGGCATATCGTTTAGGTTCGGCAGCGAAAGCCTGCGAAGTGGCAATTAAGAGGCTAAATTGTTCTTCAGGAAGGATGCCTAAAGCCTTGAGGTCGTGGTCTCGAAGAAATGGCAATGCAAGGGGACCAAATGCATCCTCCTTCCGAAGATTCAATGTGAGCAAGTAGTTAAGGTAGGCGCGTGCTTCTTCTGGGTTCATGAGGATTACCTAGTGATCATTGTAAGAAAAGCAGGAGTCGGAGAACAAGTAAGGTTTATCGCGCAAAATATTTTTGGTCCTTAACTAAGCTGTGATGAATCATATAGTGTACGTAAGCGAAAAAGGTGAATGACATGAAAGATTCAAGATTACAATATCCACAGATCATGGCATGCCTAATTATATCGGGGTTGCTTATCCCGATAGGGGTGCAAGCCGAGCAAGCAAGCCTTGGTCCATCTATCGCTGATAAAGCAAGACAGGCTGTTCAAGATGTCCAAGATAATGGAGCAGAAAGAAAGGAAGTATTTTATAACAGAGTGAGAGATCAATTGCAGAGACTTGATAGTCAATTGGCAGTATTGAAGGACAAGGGGGATGTGCTGAGAGAGAAGACCCGATCAGAATTGATCGTCCAACTAGACAAGATCACGTTACAAAAGAACGATATCTTGCCAAGACTTGAATTGGCAACTCGAAGTAGTGAGGCCGCTTGGCAGGATGTGAAACAAGGCATTGATCAGGCAGTTGAGGACCTGAAAATAGCTGTAGATCAAGCGACTTCAAATTTCTTCTAGCTCCTGCATCCGTTGTAGCCTATTCATTACCTACCGATAGTCTCCCCTCCTTGCCTTTCGTTTAGGCTAAGAGTTCGCTATTCTCATCCCGATCATTAAAAAAACATGTCATCTCTTTGCCCTGGCTCCTTTACCTTGGTATCTGACCCCGTTTCCCAGCAAATGCTCTGTAAAAACCGTGCCTACTGAATTTCTAAACGAGCAAACTAGCCGATCGTTAGAGTTGGATTCCTTGCGAGATCTTTTGACCTCGCTGGCTCATTCATCGATGGGGGCCGAGAAATGTTTACGCATTAAACCTGAGAAAGATATCACCTCGGCACGGCTTCGGCAGCAAGAAACCACGGAAATGCTGTCCCTCTTGGATTTACCATCCCCTTTCCCAACACTTCGTTTTCAAGATCTTCAACCAGTCATCAAGCAGGCCCAAAAAGGAGCAATCCTGGAAGCCAGAGAATTGGGAGAAATTTCACGTGTCATTGCTCTCTTAAATTCTGTTCGAAAATACTTGGGAGCCCAGGAACCCCAAGTGACAACACTGCTAACGATCATAGATGGGATGGATAATCTTTCATCCGTTGGAATGTCCATTGATCGATGCATCAATGAGGAAGGTGAGATCCTGGATAGCGCTTCTATAGCACTTCACAAGGCCATTAAAGAGGCGAAAAGCCTTAAGCAACACATGAGGAAACGATTAGAAGCTATGATTGTTTCTGAAAAATATTGTGATATTCTTCAAGAGCCTTATTTCGAAATTCGGGAATCACGATATGTCTTGCCGGTGAAAGTTGAACGCCAACATTCCTTGCCCGGGATTGTTCATGATGCTTCAGCAAGCGGTGCTACCGTGTTTATGGAACCTCGAGAATTAATTGAACTCAACAACCAAATCAAGGTGGCTGACCTTCAGGTGACACGTGAAATCAACCGCATACTTCTGGAACTATCTGCGTTAGTTGGATTACATGCAAAGGTATTTCAGGGTTACCTGGAGGTCTTATCTTATCTGGATAGCATTGTTGCCAAGGCTCGCCTTAGCAAATTGATGAAGGGGCATCCCGTCGAGATTACTTCCCACGGATGCATTCATATCTATCAAGCACGGCACCCTTTGTTATTTCTAGCAAAACAAGATGTTGTGCCCAATGATCTTTTCTTGGAGGAGAATGATCGGGTACTTGTTATATCTGGGCCGAATACAGGGGGGAAAACTGTAATCCTCAAGCTACTGGGGTTGTTTGCTTTTATGCTTCAAACGGGGCTTCATTTGTCTTGTGCTGAAGGATCCAGGATGGGATTTTTCACTCATATCTTTGCCGATATTGGGGATGCCCAGGATCTTAGGAAGGACCTTTCGAGTTTTTCGGCCCACATGGTTAACCTTGTTAAATTGTTTGAGACCGTTCGTTCCGATCCACAAATGACTCACCAGCAATGTTTAGTCCTGCTTGACGAAGTTGTGAGTTCGACAGACCCCTCAGAAGGGGCAGCTCTAGCTGAAGCGCTGCTTATGCAAATGGCAAGTCTTGGATTAAAAGTCGTCGTGACAACTCATTACAATGCGCTCAAGGTATTGGCGCTCTCCACTCCCGGATTCGTGAACGCCAGTCTGGAAATTTCCATGCCCTCTTTGGTGCCAACCTATCGGTTTATTCAAGGGCTTCCAGGTGGCTCTTCGGCGCTAGATATTGCGGCGGGACTGGGGCTGGATAAGCAAGTCCTGGAGCATGCCCGTACACTCCTGAATCAAGAAGATCGAAAAATGGAAGACCTCCTTGCAGAGCTTCAGGAATTGCATGCCCAACTTAACCAAGAGTTAGCGAAGGCTCGAGAGGATCGCTTGATTGCTGAACAGGCTGCATCAGAAGCAAGTAGCCTTGCTGAGAAGTTACGAAACTCAGAGCGGGAAGCGATGAAAACGTTCAAAAAGCGATTTCGAGAAGAACTGGTCTCGGCCCGTCAAGAGATCCAAGAAACCCTTGAACAATTACATAAGAATCGTACGGTGGACAAGGCACAGAAATCCCTCAAACGGCTCTCGTCATTGAGCAAACAAGTTGTGAATGAACAAGAATCATCAGGTAGAGAGGTTCCGATAGAAACTTTGAATATGGGTGATTGTGTGGAGATTGCTTCACTCGAAACAACCGGCATCCTTCTGGATTCTCCCAGTGGACAAAAGCGGGTTCGAATTCGAGTGGGGGATTCGGAAATCTCGGTGGCAACAAATTTGTTGCAGGGAAAAGAAAAAAATAAACATTCACAGGAAGGGGCCTCTTCCTCAAGACGCACAAAAAAGAAATCACTTGAAAGTGAATCCTCGCCTCAAACCCAAAGTGGATCTGAATTCTTTACGGCTATGACCATAGACGTTCGTGGGCAGACCGCGGAAGATGCGCTGGATCATATCACCGCGATGCTCGACCAAGCTGCGCTGAAGCAATTCAAAGGAATCCGCATCATTCATGGACATGGCACGGGGAAACTTAAGCAAGTCACACGCGAGTATGTCGCTCAATCACCATATATCCTGACCTATCGTTCCGGCTCGGTGAGCGAGGGGGGCGATGGAGTCACGATGGTTGAGTTGGGATAGGATTAGAGGCCTGCTTTGGCGAGTTAGACAATGCGATGTGAACGTTTCGTCGCAAGCCGTCATGTTTCGCTCGTCGGATAGGGCTTCCCTGGAAAGTCTGCCGAAAGTCCTCCTCATTAAGCTCCAATAGCCGTAAGAGTTTAGGGGCTTGGGTGTCAGCGGTAGGTTCAAAAGCTGATTCCTTGGAAGGCGTGGCCATATTGTTGTATGGACAAATGTCTAGGCAATCGTCACATCCAAAGATCCTGTTGCCCATTTGTTTCCGTAATGGTTGGGCAATGCTGTCCAGATTGCCTGCATATTCAATCGTCAAATAAGACACACATTTTGTCGCATCTACGACATACGGTTCCGTGATGGCTCCGGTCGGGCACGCTTTGATACAGAGGGAGCAGGTCCCGCAGAGGTCGGTACCCGGCTCATCAGGGTCCAAGTCTAAGGTGGTCAAAATTTCTCCAAGAAGCAGCCAGGATCCAAACTGAGGCGAGACAAGATTGGAATGCTTCCCAATCCAACCAAGACCAGCTTGTTGGGCCCATGCTTTTTCCATGATGGGGCCGGTATCCACATAGCGTCGAGTATGCACATCATTCGCCAATAAATGGATGGCCTGCTCTAGCTGTTTAAGACGCTTGTCTAGGACTCGGTGGTAATCTTTTCCCCATGCGTACCGGGCAATACGCCCGTTTCCTGGCCGTTCATCCGCGTCATGCTGGGTATAATAATTGGTCCCCACACAAATCATCGATCGACATCCCGGCAAGACACGCTCCGGGGATGCGCGCCGATCGGGTGAACGAGCCATCCAATTCATCGTTCCATGGTACCCAGCTTCTAGCCAATTGGTGAGTCGAGTGTATAGATCAGAGGTAAAGTTGGTCTGGGGTGCAGTGCCTTTAGATTGGTGAGGTACGGGGGAGTTGCTTGGGCCAATGCGGGCAATGCCGACGACATCAAAGCCAATATCTCGGGCCGTCTGTTTGATCCGGTTGGCGTGATTAGTCACAGAATGAATAAACAGTCATGTTGGGGAGGCCTAAGGGCTACAGGTAGCCGAGTGGCACGATCGGTTACCTGTTTTTCTTTTGTGATTCGTATGGCTGCGGTCCACAATTGAAGACCACGCTGAAGCGGGCTGAGCAATTGTCAGATCGACATGTTGTACAAGAACCGACGATTTGTGTTTTCCAATTAGTGTGTTGATCATCAAATTGACATTCAGTTAAGCCACCTTTGGAAATATTGGCCCAGGGTTCCTCATACCCAGGAAAATGAGCGACGGAACATCCAGAAGGGATCGGGACTTCACATGACTGACTCTTTTCCCCCTTGACCATACCAAAATTGCAGCTGGATTCAGTGGTGGCGTCGGCAAACACATGGGGAGAGATAATTAATGAGGTGAACAAAAGACAACTCATCAAATAGACAGCCTTGAACAGGAATGATTTCATGTGAACGACCTTTGCTGCGCTATGGTGATATGGCTCTAAGGCAGATTTTATATTTATAGCACACTAATTTGGGCGGCTGCCACTAGCCTGATTGATATCGCTACGATGACAACGGTCTCAAAAATAAACGAAGGCCCAAAGAAATTTCCTTGGGCCTTCGTGGGAATACCTATCAAGCAGGAAGAACGTTACATCATACCGCCCATGCCACCCATGTGGTCATGACCGCCACCACCCATGGCATCCTTCTTTTCTTCTGGGAGATCAGTAATCGTGACTTCCGTAGTCAGCATGAGGGCCGCCACACTCGCTGCATTCTGCAATGCACAACGGGTGACTTTCGTCGGATCAATGACCCCGGCCTCAACCAGATCCTCATACTTATCAGTCGCGGCATTATAGCCAAATGTGGCACTTGAATTGTTGCGGACTTTATCAACGACAATTGAGCCCTCCACACCCGCATTTTCTGAGATCAGGCGGATAGGCTCTTCCGCAGCGCGACGAACAATATTGACGCCGAATTGTTGATCACCTGACAATTGTAATTTATCCAGAGCTGGAACGATCCGAAGCAGCGCTACGCCACCGCCAGGAACAATGCCTTCTTCTACGGCAGCCTTTGTGGCATGCAAGGCATCCTCAACACGGGCCTTTTTTTCCTTCATTTCTGTTTCAGTCGCGGCGCCCACATTAATCACGGCAACGCCGCCGACGATTTTGGCTAACCGTTCTTGAAGTTTCTCGCGATCGTACTCTGAAGTGGTTTCTTCAATCTGTGCTTTAATTTGCTTCACGCGAGCTTCGATCTTCTTCGGATCGCCAGCGCCCTCGACAATAGTGGTGTTATCTTTGTCAATGTTAATACGCTTGGCACGGCCCAGATCAGTCAACTTGACGTTCTCCAACTTCAGGCCGACTTCTTCTGAAATGACCTGTCCGCCGGTGAGAATCGCAATATCTTCCAACATGGCTTTACGACGGTCACCAAAGCCTGGAGCTTTAACGGCAGCCACATTAAGCGTGCCGCGAAGCTTATTGACGACGATGGTCGCCAATGCTTCACCCTCAATGTCTTCTGCCACGAGGACTAACGGCTTGCCCATTTTGGCGACTTGCTCAAGCAGTGGGAGCAAATCCTTCATGGCGGTGATTTTCTTCTCGTTAATCAGAATGAAAGCATCATCCAGCGATGCTTCCATCCGCTCGGCATTCGTGACGAAATAGGGAGAGATATAACCACGATCGAATTGCATACCTTCCACGACATCTAAAGAGGTGGTCATGGACTTGGCTTCTTCAACGGTGATCACGCCGTCTTTACCAACTTTGTCCATCGCTTCGGCAATCAGATCGCCAATAGTAGGATCATTGTTGGCAGAAATAGATCCGATTTGACCAATCTCTTTCTTAGATTGACAGGGCTTGCTGATCGTATTCAATTCTCCAATAGCCGCTTCAACTGCTTTTTCAATGCCGCGCTTCAATTCCATAGGATTGGCGCCGGCACTTAAATGCTTCACGCCTTCACGGTAGATGGCTTGGGCCAAGACGGTTGCTGTGGTGGTCCCATCACCAGCGACATCACTGGTCTTACTGGCAACTTCCCGGACGAGCTGAGCGCCCATGTTTTCGTAGGGGTTTTGTAATTCAATTTCTTTGGCGACGGTGACACCGTCTTTAGTGATGGTGGGGGCGCCAAACTTCTTATCAAGAATGGCATTGCGGCCCTTGGGACCTAAAGTGGCCTTCACCGCATTCGCAAGTTGGTTCACACCCTTGAGAACAGCTGATCGGGCTTGGTCGCTATACAATATTTGCTTCGCCATAGTGCTCCTCCGTGTATTTAAAGAAATACCTCAATAACGTAAGTGAAAGTATTGGTTTGTTGAAGATTTATATTTCTGTTGGTTACTTGTCAAAAATGCCAAGAACGTCCTCTTCACGGAGGATCAGGCAGTCTTCATCTTCAATCTTGATTTTGGTCCCGGAGTACTTGTCAAAAAGGATTTGATCGCCGACTTTGAGGGTCTTCACGTCTTTCCCAGCCGCTTCAACCGTGCCACGTTGGGGTTTTTCTCTAGCAGAGTCAGGGACGTAGATCCCGCCCGCGGTTCGGTCTAATTCCTCGGTGTAGGTAGCAAAAATTCTATCTCCCAAGGGTTGAAACCCTTTCGCCGATGAACCTTCCTTTTCTTCTTCCTTTTCTTTTTCTTCTTCCTTTTCTTTCGCTTGTGTAGCCATATGGAAACTACCTCCCTTTGGTTAAAAACGTCCGTTGATGTAAACGTTCATGTCGAAAAGGTCATATTTTGTATGACAGCATTGATTCCCTTTCAGATAAATCGCCTGTATGGAAAGTCAAGGGACTAGAAAAAATTTTGTTTTTGGGAAGAAGGATGGGCGGAGATTCGAGAATAGTAGGGAGGCAAGAGGCCCACCAACAAGAATAAGGCCATTAATTTCGAAGTTCCTCAAAATCCTGCACTTCTGATTTCATAAAGTCTTGTAATTTCTTAATTATTCGCGCCTCAAGCTGTCTGGCCCTTTCCTTAGTCACCGAATATTTATTTCCAAGTTCTTCCAGAGTCATAGGGGACTCAGAGAGCATCCGATTTCGAAGAATATCCTCTTCTCGCTCGGTGAGGGTCTTGGCAAACTCTCCTAATTTCTTTCGAAAGAGCAATCGGAGTTGATCGTCGGCAAGAGTATCATCGACCCGCGGAGCTTGAGAGGGGAGTAGGTCGAGAAATGTCCCATCACCATCCTCCTGACCAATGGGTTGATCGAGCGAAAGTTCCCAACCGCCAAGCCGCTGATCCATTTCCAGGACATCCCGCTCTCGGACTTGGAGTCGATCAGCCAGAAGTTTTGCGTCAGGGACGAATCCTTCCCGTTCAAGTTTGGCCTTTTCTTTCTTGAGGTTGTAGAACAATTTCCGTTGTTCTTGCGTCGTGCCTATTTTGACCAATCGATGTACATTCAAGAGGTAGCGTAGGATAAATGCTCGAACCCACCAGGCGGCATACGCATAAAAGCGTACATTCCGAGTAACGTCGAACTTCTTAATAGCTTGCATGAGTCCGACATTGCCTTCTTGGATGAGGTCCATTTGGTCGACTCCGGTATGCCGATATTCTCGGGCAATGGCCACAGAGACTCGCAAATTGGCCAGAATGAGCTTCACGGCAGCTTTACGGCTACCCTGAACGTGATATTCGTGAAATAATTGTTGCTCTTCTTCCTTAGAGAGAAAGGGGTATCGCCGGATTTCAACCAAGTAGCGATCCAGAGCAGTCCCTGGTACGAGGGATTTGGACGAAGCCACAGGCTCGCCGGTATTGGAGAGATCGATGACCTCACCACCAAAATCAGCAGGAGGCAATAAATCATGAGTGAGGTCAGGAGCCTCAATCTCGATTTCTGATTCGATCGGGGCAGCAGGCACACTAGCTTTACTGGTTTTCGTCGTACTGGTACGGGAAGGTTTTCGTTTTTTCATGAAGTAAGTTTTGAAGGAACGTAGTGATGGATAATCCCTAAGAGCCTATCCGAGATTAGTGACCGTTGAGAGGTTATGTTGGTGTGAGGCAGATTTTTCGATCGTTTGAGGCGAATAGTGGGGCCTAATTGAACAAAAAGGATCGGGAAATCTGGCCAAATCCGGCGCAACCGCAATAGATCAATCTAATCTCGGACAGCCTTCTAGGAAATTCAAAGATTATAAACACAATTCAGCTGTAATCACAAAAAGGCAGCTCCTAGGTATATTGTAATTTTTGGGTTCCGACGACATACCAGGAGATCCACGAAATTGCGACTGATATTCTGGATACTCTATAGTCCATGGACAATCGACCAAGAGCATTCATATTAATAATAAATACCTAATCACGGTTTAGGAAGTTCAGGCACGCTCTTTATGACACTGGCAGCGATTTCCCGTGGCCATTGGCCTTCGCTCCTTGGGGCATGGCTCCATTTTGAAGTCAGCTTCATGGTATGGCTATTGGTCGGAGCTCTTGGAATCGTTATCTCAGAAGATTTTCAACTGAATCCAACCCAAAAGGGTCTGCTCGTGGCCGTCCCGCTCTTAGGGGGAGCGTTGTTACGAGTAGTCGTAGGCCCAATGGCTGACCGTTATGGAGCCAAGCGGGTGGGACTTGGAATTCTTTGGTTGGAGGTTGCGGCCCTCGTGCTGGGGTGGAAGGCAGGAACCAGCTATCTGCACATGTTGGCGATTGGGTTGGTTCTGGGTGTTGCTGGAGCGAGTTTTGCGATCGCGTTACCGATTGCCAGCCAAGCGTACCCGCGCAAGCACCAGGGATTGGCGATGGGCATCGCGGCCGTAGGGAATAGTGGAGTCCTGTTGGCGACTTTCTTTGCCCCTCGGTTGGCAGAAATATTTGGGTGGCGCGGAACCTTTGGGAGATCC
>JAYWMS010000257.1:0-2748 GCA_035873215.1 Nitrospirota bacterium
CTGGGCAGTATCCCAGGTTGCTTCACCACCGTCATCCGCGGTGTCGAGGAGCTTGTCGTTCCCAAAGCCCTCGAGGAGTCGTCCGGAGTCCTGGAGCACGCCGCCTATCACATCATAATGACGGAGAATCACCTGCGACGAAGGATGCGAGGCGTAGGTTTGATTCTGGTCGACGTGCGGTGTCATGGCGTTGACGAACGTCGGGTCGCCATTCGCGTCGGGGGGACCTTGGGTTGCCCGAGGCATGATCATCACGTTGCCTGGCGTTAAGCCAAACAGCGGATCATCTGGCTGGAGCGGCATCATGACGACGCCATTGCCACCCTTATTCACCAGGTCTAGACCGTGGTCGAAGAACTGACCGAAGAAGGTGATGAAGGCGTTGAGCGGAGCCGTCAGGCCCTCGTCATGCCCACTGTTGGGGATGAACAACTGATCGGTGCCCGCGATGTCGGGGCCGATGTTCTCTCCACCTTCCGCGGCGGCAGCCGCGACCGCGGCCGGGTTGTCGACCGATTGGTTAGTGGTCAGGTGGCTGATAAGGCGTGTGGTGGAATCCGTCACGCTCGTGGCACTACCGTAGTCAGTGCCAGCTTGCGCCGCGCGAAAATCCCGGATCGTGTCGATCGGAAAGGGCAAGTCAGCCTGCCCGAAGCCTTCCTGACCCGGGATCAAGTTGTTGCAGGAACCGTCTACCGTCCGCAGCCCCAAGGGGGCGGTCAGGTTCGGGAGGAGGTTCTGCAGCTCTGCGCAGGGGTTACTAGGATCAACAGGAGCCGCAACGTGCTGCTCGGCGATCTCGATCTGGTCCAAGATGAACCGCATGTCTTCCATGTCGAACGCGATGTCCCCATTCGGGGATTGGGCGCTTGCGCTTCCGGCCGGCAACAAGGCCAGGCCCGCGCTGAGGACTACGGCGGCCAACCCTAAGGCGGCGCGACCAAGCCCTTGTGTGAATGTTGGATGAACTCTCATTGCTAAAAACCTCCAAAAACTGTTGTGGTTGAAAAAGAAAAATGGATCATAAGGGCTGCATGACCAAGCCCTCGTCTACTTTCTTGCTGAACTCTCATGAATAAAAACCTCCTCATGCTGCTGTGGCTGTTGTGGTTGAAAAAGAAAAACGGACCACAAGGGCGTCACGGACGATCCCTTGTGTATGTGTTTGATGAACCCTCATGTTTAAAAACCTCTTGCACTCTTGAGGGCGTGCGTGGCTGAAAATGAGAAACGGGTCACATGTCATAAACTATCCTTATGAAGGTGGTGAAAAACTTCGCCTTCTCTGCGTACAAATTGTGCTAACGACGTGCAATTGAATGAATTGCACCCGTCCAATGCTTCATCTTGATTTAATGTATTTCTCATCTTCTTTTAATTAAATTCTCATGCCTTTCTCATAATGCGATAATCCGAACGCATTGATGCCGGAGGGGAGAGGGAGTTTTAAATGCGCATAAAAACGTATGCGTACGAACCTGATGCTAGGTGGAAAGGTGGAGACTGTTGGGAGGAAATAAAGGAGAGTTTTTACTTGTGTACGGAGGTAACTATTTCATCCATTGGAGCGGTGGAGTGCGAAGCGGTTGTGTAGGCAATCATTGAAGTCAGGTGCCGACATCTTCCAAACCCCTGATGGATGGGGGGTAACAAAATTTCTAAAAACCAATTGATTCTGATTCCTTGTTAGGGCATTGGTTTTCTAGAAATGAAAGTCTTACCTTTTTTATATTTCGGATTTCGTTTTTGGGGTGGGGAAATACATGCCAAATTTTAGAGCTGAAACTTTTTTATTTTAGGCTCATAAGGCGCTGATTTTTAATGCTTTTTTAATTAATGTTTCATGAATGTTCAATTAAGGTTTCATGAAGTTTCGATGGTTGAAATGCGGCAGGTCCCGCTCCTAATTTAATGAGCCATTTAACAAACATGGTTTCTATACAGATTATAAATTCATGAAACACTGTTCATGTGACCTTGTGAGACCTTTCACCAATCACCGCTCACAAATCCCTATTGGGCTAAACACGAAAGCCTCTTTTCTCATATGATCCAGCCCCCTAAATTTTAGGACTATTTAACGGTCCTCCAACATTTTCGTGGTCAGGTTCGCTAAGAATTTTTAAGGTCTGTTTGGCATACACACCCGGCCACCGCCTGTCCTTCCTACACAGTCATCCCAAATGAATAACGTGAGTTTAGTAGATCTCTCAAAGCTGGAGAAGTTTTTTGAGCATACGGGATGCCAAGACTCTCGGTATGTGTTGTTCAACGACAGGGAAGAGAAGACGTGTTACTGCTTCAAGAAGGAAGGGAAATGGTTTGACAAACCTCTTAAAGGCAAGAAGGTGACCATCTGACTGGCCAAGGTGGCCTAAACCGGATGGTGTCCTTTTCCGGGTTTATCTACTTGTCTTAGTGATAAATGCTCAGCAGCCCACTCCTCCTAAAACTTCATGAACCGCTTTCAATGTGCCCACCTAATAAAAGGAAGACCAACAGCACGCCCAAGGAAATGGTTTAAACGGGACCATTGATTTCAAAATCCACGATCTCTCTATGCTCTCCAAAAACGGTATGATTTTTTTTCACATGAAAGTTTCATCCATTTCTTATGGCATTCTCACCTCATTCTCAATGCATTTTCATTTTTGCGTGTTACCATTTTATCCATGCTTAGACTGATTCCTAATAAAAAACAGTTTCTATTTTTTAATTTGTTTTATGCCAGCTCTCACGATGGAAAGC
>JAYWMS010000273.1:0-8493 GCA_035873215.1 Nitrospirota bacterium
CCGATTCCAGTATGTTTAGAAAAATTCAACATATACATCTTGTTGGGATCGGTGGGAGTGGAATGAGTGGAATCGCCGAGGTTTTGCTCACACTGGGATACAAAGTAACCGGCTCGGATTTATCGCAGTCGGATTCCACGAGGCGCCTCGAATCCCTAGGCGGAAAAATATTTATTGGCCATGACGCAGTCCATGTGGATGGCGCCCAAGTCGTCGTGATTTCTTCTGCGGTGAAATCTACAAATCCGGAAGTGATCGCCGCTCGGCAGCAGGTGATTCCAGTGATTCCTCGGGCAGAAATGTTGGCTGAACTCATGCGGCTGAAATTTGGCGTGGCCATCGCCGGAGCCCATGGCAAAACAACCACGACCTCGCTGGTGGCGTCAATGTTGGCTCATGCAGGATTGGATCCTACGTTCGTTGTTGGCGGAAAGGTTAACGCCCTTGGTACGCATGCTCGTTTGGGACGAAGTGATCTGCTCATTGCCGAGGCCGATGAAAGCGATGGATCGTTTCTTCGGTTGTCTCCCTCCATTGCCGTGGTCACGAATATTGATCGGGAGCATTTGGACCATTATGGCTCCATGGACGCGATAAAGGGTGCGTTCTTGGAATTCATCAATAAGGTGCCGTTTTACGGTCTGTCGATTCTTTGTGCGGATGACGCACATGTTCGTGATCTGTTGCCTCACGTCCACAAGCGGTATCTAACCTATGGATTGAATCAGGCGTCAGATGGGACACGTCCCGACATCTTTGCCACGGACCTGTCGATGATTGGTCGAACGGTGAACTTCCGTGCCCAATTCGGTGACAAAAAATTAGGGCCGTTTCGATTGAATATCCCTGGCACCCACAACGTGGCGAATGCGCTTGCGGCGATTGGTGTGGCGTTAGAACTGGAGATCCCCGTTGACCTCATCCGTTCCGGGTTGGCGGGATTTTCCGGCGTTGAACGACGCTTTCATGTGCGTGGAGAAAAAAAACACATCATCGTTGTCGATGACTATGGGCATCACCCGACGGAAATCCGGGCTACATTGGCGGCGGCTAAAAGTGCATGGTCACAACGGCTCATCGTGTTATTTCAGCCGCATCGCTATTCCCGAACGCGAGATTTGGCAGATGAATTTGCTCAGGTGTTTGGGCAGGCGGATGTCCTCTATGTGACAGATGTGTATGCAGCAGGGGAAGCGCCGATTGACGGAGTAAGCGGGAGGGGATTGGCAGACACGATTCGGGATGCCGGGCATTCGGAAGTAACGTGGGTGGAAAAGAAAGAGGAATTGATACATCGGGTTCTCCCCACACTGAAAGAGGGAGATGTGGTACTGACGCTGGGTGCTGGAGATATTTGGAAAGTGGGTGTGGAGTTGTTGGAGCATCTGTGAAGGCTGCAACAGTCAAATCACAAGAACGAATGGGGTCTGAGAAGAGGTTGGCCATGCCAAAACGCCAGGAACTTTTAGCCGCGGTGGAAGGCCTGAAAGGGGCAGTGGTCTGTGATGCGCCCCTCCGTGAGCTTACCTCATTGCGAATTGGCGGACCAGCCGAAGTGTTGGTGGTTCCGGAAAATGTCGCGGATCTAAGCCAATTGGTTCGACAGGCGAATGCTGTCCACATGCCGCTCTTTGTCCTAGGTGGGACGAATGTGCTCATCCGTGATGGTGGAATTCGTGGGGTCGTGGTCAGCCTCAGTAAGCTCATAGCCGTCGAAAGTGGGCCGCAGGACGTCTTGTACGCAGAGGCAGGCATTCGAATGCCACGGTTGCTTCAACAGGCAATCAGTCAATCCCTGTCAGGATTAGAATGGGCAGCAGGCATTCCCGGTACGCTGGGTGGAGCGGTCGCGATGAATGCCGGAACCCGCTTGGGGGAAATGAAAGATTGTCTCCAGGCGGTTCAACTCCTCGGTTCCGACGGAGCTCTGAGTCGGGTTGAGGCTGCGTCAATTAATTTTTCCTATCGGCATGCGGGTCTTCCTGAAGGCATTGTGGTTGGAGCATGGCTTCAGTTAACACGGGGAGTCAGTGACAATATAGAGGCAGACATGAAGTCGTATTTGCAATATCGAAAAAGCACCCAACCATTGACCCAACCGAATGCCGGTTCGGTGTTTAAGAATCCACCGACGGTGACAGCCGGGAAATTAATTGAAGAGGCCGGGCTCAAAGGCTTTCGAGTTGGAGATGCAAAAGTCTCGCAAAAACATGCGAACTTCATCGTGAACATGGGGCAAGCGCGGGCCACGGATGCCATTCTCCTGATCAAGAAGATTCAACAAGAAGTCTTTCATCGAACAGGGATCATGTTGGAACCGGAATGGAAAATTGTCGGAGAGCCCTGAGGCGGTATTCACCATCGATGATGGTCGAGTGTTGGTTGGAATGGGATGAAGCATGCACAAGGATTTAGAGTCTTGAGTAGATGCACGACCGAGGGGAAACCCGATATATCGTGGATCGGGTCGGATGGTTTCGATGACAGCCACCACTGAGCGTATTGCCGTGTTGATGGGAGGACAGTCATCTGAACGAGAGATTTCCCTCAAAAGTGGCGAGGCAGTGTTTCAGTCTTTGCGACGGCAAGGTTATCGAGTCACCAAGATCGATGTCGATGGGACGCTCCCGCACGTGTTACGCGCACGAAAGATTCAGGTGGCCTTTCTTGCGATGCATGGCCCGGGTGGCGAGGACGGGACGGTGCAAGGGTTATTAGAAGTCCTCGGTATTCCATATACCGGGTCTGGTGTTCGGGCTAGTGCTGTGAGTATGGACAAAGGAATGACAAAGACAGTGCTGCAACCGCTGGGGATGCCACTGGCATCTGGGATAGTTGTCAAGCAAAAGAAAACCCTACCATCGATTGCCAAGCTAGGATGGCCTTTGGTGGTGAAACCTGTAGATCAAGGTTCGACGGTTGGTGTGTCGATTGTGCATCGGCAGTCAGAGTGGAAGCGGGCCCTGAAGCGAGCTTTTGAGCAAAGCTCGCAAGTTCTGGTGGAGTCCTTTGTGGCAGGACGGGAAATGGCCGCAGCGGTTTTTGATGGTCACGCGTTACCCTTGGTGGAGGTCGTGGCTCCTGGTGGGTTTTACGACTATGCCGCGAAGTACCAAAAGTCCGACACGCGCTATGTGTGCCCTGCGCCTGTCGCACAAAAACTGGCGAGAGAGATGAAGGCCTTGGCCGCATTGGCTTTTAAGGCTTTGGGATGTGAAGGAGCTGCGCGAGTGGATTTTCGTCTGACTCGGCGAGGCCGTCCGGTGTTTTTGGAGATCAATACCATTCCCGGGATGACAGAGCGGAGTCTACTACCGATGGCGGCAGCTCAAGCCGGAATGGATTACGACACCCTTACAAAGCGTATCCTGCAATCGGCAATGAAGCGACAGATGATCAATGGCATTTTTCAGGGGCCCATCAAGAGAGCCGGGGGGTGGGCATGAATCGACGCAATGTGGCTCGATCCCGACGCAGTCGGAATACAAGAGCCCGTCGAGCACGGCAAAGTTCGCGACGTTGGCCGTTGGTGACGATTGTGCTCGTGGGGATAGTGCTGGTCGGATTAGTGACCTATCAACAAGTTCCTTCAGCTCTAGCTGGATTGATCACGATTCAACAAGTCACGGTATCTGGGTTGGATCATGTGCCGCGTCGGGAGCTCTCGACATTGCTGGCCCTGTCTACCGATGCCACCTTGCTATCGGTCGATGCGGAGGAATTGCAGCGGCGAGTGGAAGTGCATCCCTGGATTGCCGAAGTCACAGTAGGGCGATTACTTCCACATACGTTGACGGTCATCGTGAGAGAACGGCAACCCGCAGCCTTGTTCAAGCATGCCGGAGGCAAGTTGGTGTTGGATAAAGAAGGCATCGTGTTATCCATAGCTTCTGATGATGCCTTTCCGCTCCTGCCTGTGCTTTCGGGAATCAACGTGGTCACTTTGCTTGAAGGCAATCTGGCACAACGTGAACGTATACGGAAAGGCATTCAGGCGGCGCAATTGGTTGGAGAGCACCTTGGGTCTGATCTTCGGGTGATGCTGGATCATCCACAGTATGTGGAAGTGGTGACAGAAAAGATGATCTTTCGGTTCAGTCAAGATCTGGATACGTCCTGGCAGCGGTACGTGACATTGAAACCCATGATACAAGCCGGTTTATCAGGGAAGCGACAGGAAATTGATTTGCGGTTTGCGGGGAAAGTGATTGTTCGATAATGGGAGTGTTGAAACAGACCGCCAGCGGCGTTCTCGCTTCTTTGTCATGCTCACGTACTGCTTATACGCTCCGCGTGCCAAAGTGGCTGCGGCCTTGCCTGTGGAAATGGGCGTCTTGGCGCCCCTGGGTTTGGGCGGGTGAAATAAGGGGCCTGTTTGAACACTCCCAAATAATTTTCGATTGTGACTAGTTTTTTGGTGCGCATGAAGATGCTGAAGAATTTGAATAATTCAGCAGGTCCATAAAGGGGGACACCGGGGATCATGCCAAAAAAGGAACATATTCTAGTTGGGCTTGATATTGGCACGACAAAGATTTGTGCCATTGTGGCTGAGGTAATGGCCGATCAGACGATTCAAATCGTCGGCTTTGGATCCAGTCCATCTCGGGGTTTACGAAAAGGCGTAGTGGTGAACATCGAAAGTACGGTGGAATCTATTAAACGGGCTGTGGAAGAAGCGGAACTCATGGCCGCCGTACAGATCAATTCGGTGTATATCGGCATTGCAGGAGGCCATATTGCCAGTGAAATGGCCAAAGGGGTGGTGGCCCTGAAGCGCCACGAAGTCTCGCGGACTGATATCCAACGTGCCGTCGAGACCGCGCGCTCGTCTGCAGTCGTTTCCCCTGATCGTCGCGTCTTGCACGTTTTGCCGCGCGAATTCATCGTCGATGATCAAGAGGGTATCCGTGAACCCATGGGGATATCCGGCTCACGACTTGAGGTGGATGTGCATATCGTCACGGGGGCAGTCACCTCGGCCAAGAATTTAATTAAATGTGTGAACAAAGCCGGCTTGCAGGTGGTGGATATTGTGCTGCAGCCGTTGGCATCAAGCGCAGCCGTATTGACTGAAGAAGAACGTGACCTGGGTATTGCCATGGTGGATCTGGGTGGGGGCACTTCGGACCTTGCGATTTTCTCGGAAGGAAGCATTAGCCACTCGGCCGTGCTTCCCGTTGGGGGGCAGCATCTCACAGCAGATTTACAGATAGGCTTGCGCACCTCGCATGCAGATGCGGAGAAAATAAAAGTGAGCCACGGTGTCGCATTATCCAGTATGACCAACGACTCGGATATGGTGGAAGTCCCAAGTGTGGGCGGTCGGCCACCCCGAATGGCGAGTATGCGAGAAGTCGCGGACATCATCGAACCGCGCGTGGAAGAAATTTTCGACCTTGTTCTTCGAGAGATCCGTCGGACGGGGTATGAAGGGAAACTGTCGGCTGGTGCAGTGATTACGGGAGGCACCTCCCAATTACGAGGCATGCCGGATGCGGCCGAGAGGGTGTTGGATTTGCCTGTCCGTCGCGGCGTGCCGATTGGCGTCACCGGATTCGGGGATATTGTGGCTAGGCCCATGTTTTCCACCGGGGTCGGTCTCATATTGCACGCGCATCGAATGGATAATGAATTTGATATGAGTGGCATCATGAATGGACGAAAAAGTGGTCACGGAATTGGAGGAGTGGTCGATCGAATGAAGGGATGGATTTTGAATTTTTTCTGAACCTGAGTGCAGTCATAATAGAGTGTTAAGGAGTTAAGGAAAGGAGGCCTTCCATGTTTGCTTTTCAAGATCAAGATTTTTCTCCTATCCGCATTAAAGTCATTGGGATCGGAGGAGCAGGATGTAACGCTGTGAATACCATGATCGCAGCGGGACTCAACCGAGTGGAGTTTGTAGTGGCAAATACCGATCTTCAATCATTAGGAAAGTCGAGTGCGCCGTTTAAGATCCAGTTAGGTCCCGAACGGACAAGAGGTTTGGGTGCTGGAGCAAAGCCGGAAGTGGGAAAAGAGTCAGCCATCGAGAGCGAAGAGCAGATCCGCGAGGCTTTCGACGGAGTTGATATGGTCTTTGTCACGGCAGGAATGGGTGGCGGAACGGGGACAGGCGGAGCGCCAATCGTTGCAAGCATCGCGCGAGAATTGGGAATTCTCACCGTGGGTGTGGTCACCAAACCGTTTCAATATGAAGGTCAGCGTCGGATGGGGTACGCGGAGGAAGGTCTCCGTGAACTCAAGCGGCATGTGGATTCGTTGTTAGTAATCCCCAATCAAAAATTGCTAAGTCTTCTCGATAAGAGCACCCCGCTACTCGAAGCATTCAAAGTGGCCGATGACGTGTTGCGACAGGCGATCAAAGGCATTACGGATGTCATTACGACGCCCGGTTTGGTCAATGTTGATTTTGCGGATGTCCAAACTGTGATGAGTTACACCGGCAAGGCCGTCATGGGAATGGGGATTGCGCAGGGGACCAATCGGGCGACGGAAGCGGCAAAACAAGCCATTTCCAGTCCTCTCTTGGAAGATGGGAGTGTTGAAGGGGCAAAAGGTTTGCTCATTAATATTACGGGCGGCAAGAATTTGTCGTTGCATGAAGTGGATGAAGCGTCAACCATCGCCAAGGAAGCGGCTGATCCGAATGCGAACATCATCGTCGGCCAAGTCATTGATCCGGATCTAGAGGATGAAGTCGTGGTGACTGTGATCGCCACGGGATTCGAATTTGTAGAGCCTAAGAATACTCTGCGGTCGATTGTCAGTCCCGCTATTCAAGAACGGCCCAAAATATACATGCCGAATCCGGAACCACAGCCGGCATTGGCATCTGCCAGGATGGGGACGATGGGCGCGGACACCAAGGATCTGGATCGTCCAACCTTTATGCGGCATATGGAAACTAAACGGTCTTCTGCGAGCCATGGCAATCTGCTCGTGGATGAAGATTGGGATGTACCAACCTTTCTGAGACGACGAGGGAATTAACTATGGCGCTGGTGGCAGACAAACATGATCTCAGGTCCGGAACGGTAGCGCCGTTTACATTAACCATGTTTGAAGAGGCGACCCCCGGCCTCTTTCATTTTTTTGGTACTCGACAGGGTCCGCAATATGGTGGTTCCAATGGGGAACTGGGAACCGTGCGGGCGGCGGCACCCCAATTTTCTAAGGTTTTGTCCGTGCGACAAGTTCACGGTACTGAGGCACTCATTCTTGACCATCCGGTGAGGGTGGGTGAAAAATTCGACGCTGGGTGGGATGCGATCGTGACCAATCAGCAGGGCTTGTTGGTGACCGTCAGAACTGCAGACTGCGTGCCTGTCATGTTGGCCTCCCCACACCATCGGGTGGTGGCCGCCGTTCATGCTGGATGGCGAGGGGCTGTTCAGGGTATTGTGCCGAAAACACTTGAAGCCATGCGGGCGCGATTTGGATGTACGATGGACTCCATTCATATGGCCATCGGTCCTTCAGCGGGACCATGTTGTTATGAGGTTGATCAGGCTGTGATTGATCCCATCCAGAAAATTTGTTCCAATTGGCAAACTGTCTTGAACCTTACCGATATGCAACGTGGCCAGCTGGATTTAAAAGGATTCGTTCGACAGCAAGCTGTCGCCAGTGGCATCAACCCGGATCATGTTCATGCGTTGGGATTGTGTACCATCTGTCGAGGCGATCTGTTTTTCTCCTATCGCCGCGAAGGAAAAATGCATGGGACCATGGTCAGTGGCATAATGTTGCCGTAGTATGACGAGAAAGAGGCTTGCTCTTTCTTTCCTATGCGGGAATACAATGCTGATGAATGGTGAGAAGAGTGCCCGTTGAATGACATCACGAAGAATGTGCAAATCGTCAAAGAGAACATGTGTCGGGCTGCTGAACGGGTGGGGCGAGATCCACAGACGATCCGGCTGGTGGCGGCGACCAAATACGTTTCGGTTGACCGAATCAGACAGGCGTTACAATCGAATATCACAATCTGTGGAGAAAATCGGTGGCAAGAAGCGCAGGCCAAATTGGAAGAGATCGGGCAACCGAACGGCCTGGTCTGGCATTTTTTGGGACGGCTTCAGCGTCGAAAACTTAAACGAATAGTGGGGCGGGTTGCGCTCATCCACTCAGTGGAGTCGTATGAGCAGGCCCACGAGTTGAATGGCCTGGCGCAAGAGCGAGGCATACAACAAGCCATCTTGCTTGAAGTCAACGTAGGGGGCGAAGAAACCAAGGGCGGTTTTGCCCCAGATGCCTTGTTGGCCAACATCTCCACATTGGATCAGTTGCCACACCTGAGAATTCAAGGGTTCATGACCGTGCCACCCAGAGTCGCCAATCCAGAAGCCGCACGTCCATACTTTCGTAGGCTCAAGCAGCTGGAAGATGAGGTTGCAGCCAATCATCCTACTCGAGTGCAGATGAACGAGCTGTCCATGGGCATGACTCAGGATTATGAAATCGCCATTGAAGAAGGCGCGACATATA
>JAYWMS010000338.1:0-5180 GCA_035873215.1 Nitrospirota bacterium
CTATTTCATGCCATATTTATTTCATTGGCGACATGGGTTGCCCCTAATTCTTTTGATAGTGATTGCCTTTGGATATTTCTCTATCCAACATGACCCCTGGCTTCGTCATGGCGCTGCTCTTTTCATGGTTCTTTCACTGTCAGCAAATGCGGGTGGTGTAATTGGGGCCTTTATGAAGGAAGGTTCTTTTCAAGGGCCCATCAAAAGCGAACGCGAGTTTGTGCAGTGGCTATCCCAGCAGGAACCAAAGCCGCTTCTTGTTACGACGCGACCACAGGCCCTTGGTGCCCACACAGAAGGCCGTTTCCATTGGGTACGCTGCAAGGAGTCCAGAGAACAGATGTTAGCCTATTTACGTGTGGTTCAGGTGGACCATCTCATCACGATGGAGAATGAGGAGAAATGTTCTTTTTATTTAAGCATTGCAGAATATCTTATGCCCATACAGGAGTTCAATGACGAACAACGAAAAATTACAGTTTGGCGGGTTCTTGAACGAGGCCTCCAAGATGGGATTGCTTCGGATATTTCCCGTAACATTAAGAAAAACAGAAAAGATCTCTCGATAGAAGGAGATTATAAAGTTCAGAAAGGACGTGCGTAACTAGCCAAGCCCAAATACAAAAAAAACCGCGGCGGCGCTAGAGGAACGCTTCCCGACGACGCGGCAGCAACGCTGCTGGTTTCATAAGATGGGCAGTGTGCTCAACGCGGTACCGAAAAGTGTGCACCCAAAAACCAAGCAGGCCTTGCATGCGGTTTGGCAAACGCCCACGCGGGAGGAAGCGGACCGGGCCTTCGATCAATTCATCGTCACGTATGAGTCGAAGTATCCCAAGGCGACCGCCCGCCTGCTCAAGGATCACGAGAGGCTCCTGACGTTTTACGACTTTCCCGCGAGGCCTTGGCAATCCCTACGCAGGACGAATCCGATCGAGTCGACGTTTGCCACGATTCGGCATCGGACCGCTCGGATCAAAGGGTGTGTGACCCGAGACAGTCTCTTACACATGATGTTCAAACTGGGCCAATGCGCAGAGAAACACTGGAGAAAACTCCGCGGGTTTGCCGAGCTGGCACAAGTGATCAAAGGGATTCCATTTGTGAATGGAGAGGAACTTCAACAACCGGACCGAGTCGCCGCTTAATGACTAGCCATACACCAGATTTGACAATAGCTCCCCGCTGAACGCACCGGATGTCTCAACATTTTATGGGGGGAGTGATGAAGGCTACACGGATTATCCATTTTGGGAATGTTGAAAAAAGCCGCCAGCGTCGTTCTCGCCCTTTTGCCGTGCTCACGTACTATGAGTACGCTCCGCGCGCCAAAAGGACTGCGGCCTTGCTGGACGAACTTTTTTGAACATTCCCTATCAACCACTTAATTTAAAGGAGATTTGATATGCCATTGACACTCACCCTTACCGAAGGGGTGCTTCCACGCGGTGCAGAAAAACAGGCAGTTCAGCAAATCACTGACGCCATGCTCAAACGACATGGCCTTACCGGGAATACCGTCATGACACCCAACGCCACCGCGACGGTTCATGTACTACCCAAAGGTTCCACGTTTTCTGGCGGGAAAGAATTTTCCGGAGCCTGGGTTGAATGGAAAGTCCCCTCATTTGTATTGGACACCCGAGAGGTCCAACAGGGCTTTTTCAAGGACGCCACCGACATCATTGAAAAACTGTCGGGCGGCAAACAGCCTCGAGAGAACATCTACGTTAACGTCGTCCACACGGTCGATGGCGCCTGGAATCTCGATGGCAAAGCGATGACCAACGAAGAGTTGGGGCAGGCCATTTCACAAGGCTAACCACCTGGGTTCCGCAGCCCTCATTTGAGAGCCATTTTAATAAACAGATCAGATCCGAAAGGTCCACAAGGAGAATGAACAATGAGCCACTATATTTTAATTCACGGCGCCTGGGAAGAATCACGAATGTGGGACGACGTTTCATCGATTCTGCAGCAAAACGGTCATACCGTAACGGCGATTGATTTGCCAGGGCATGGTGAGAATAAGCAGCCAGATTCACTCGTCACCACGTCAGGGTATATACAAGCCGTCGTCGATGTCATCAAGCCACTTGACCATCAGGTGATTTTAGTGGGTCACAGCATGAACGGAGCGCTGATCTCTCACGTGGCTGAACAGATACCTGAGAAGATTGAACGACTGATTTACGTCACCGCGTTCTTGTTGAAGGACGGAAGATCTGTTTTGGAAGCCATGCAAGGTGACCCCGATGGCGAGGTCCTTCCGGAAATAGTCTTTTCGGATGATCAAGCCTACGCCACGCTTCCAGTGTCGGCTTTGAAGAGAATCGGTTTTCACGACATCGAAGAATCGGCCATCCAACGGTTTTTACCATTGATGGCTGAATGGCAGGCAACTGAGCCATTTATGGCAAAGGTCGCGCTGAGTGATGAAAACTTCGGTTCTGTGCCAAAAACGTACATTCGCACCAGCATCGACAAAATGGTCTCGCCCGCACTGCAAGATACCATGATTGCAAACTGGGAAGTCGAATCCGTTCTTGATCTGAAGTCTGGACACTTCCCTGCATTTTCGGTACCGGAGAAATTAGCAGGATTATTGCTTCAATCCGCTTCGGTAGCGACGGTGAAACATGTCAGTAATGCGTAATTGGTGGCCTGGATTGTGCTCGGGAAGTTGATCCGAGCAAATCCGGGCACGCCGTTTTGACACGTAGTATGCGCTAGCGACAAGCCGATGGACAGCAGATCGCCTGCTCAGCGAACCGAAAAGCTGTGGGGCCATTCGACGAGGGCAATGTGCCGTTGTAATGGCCGCGCACCACAATTCGAGACACCCCGAATAAAACCAGATAACAATGAAAACCGAAATCCAAGCCCCAACTACCCATCCAGGGTGATGGTGGCTGTGAAGAATTAACCCTTATGTCGGTCTCTAGATAGACGACCGCTTTTAATTATCAACCAAATGGTTGACAATTAAATGGCCCGGGGTTTATCGTGAACACATGGTCGCCACGACTGAAAAACCTCTTGATCGAATATTTTACGCCCTCTCTGATCCTTCCCGCCGGAAGATGCTTCGTGTACTGGCCGATACCGACTGTCAGGTCAAAGACTTAGCCCAGTCCTTTTCTTTTAGCAAAGCAGCCACGTCGAAACACTTGGCGGTTCTCGAAGAGGCGGGCCTTATCGACAAAACCCGACAAGGGCGAGACGTCCTCTGTTCGATTAATCCTTCGACCATTCAAACGGTGGAGGAGTGGGTACACTTTTATCGTCAATTTTGGAATACACGGCTGGACTCCCTGGAAGCCTTTGTGTCACCCACGCCCAAGAAAAATAAAAAATGATGCCTTCGAATCCTGGTTGGAGATGTTACCCAAGAATCCTGTACCCAGGAAAATAAATTTAGTTAAGTGATGTCGATTTTACCTATGGCTTTTCGTCCATCTGATGAAAGCCGCTTCATGTGGATTCAAAATTTTTGTGCTGGCTATGACCAAACACTCTGACACCCTACATTAAAGGAGATTGTTATGAATACACATCGATTGATCATTGCTATTGTCCTTGGTCTTCTGGTTTTCACCTCTAATCCGTTGGGAGCTCAAGAGCAAGCACCACCACCATATGTGGGTTCGGAGGCATTTGAACGGATGAAACAGCTCGCTGGTTCATGGGAGGGTATGATGGATATGGGGAAAGGCCCCATGAAGGTTTCGGCCAGTTATAAGGTCACTTCTAATGGCAGTGCCCTCATCGAAACGGTGTTTGAAGGAGCCCCCCATGAGATGATCACGGTGTACCACGACGATTCACAGCATCAGGTGAACATGACTCATTACTGCTCGCTTGGGAACCAACCAAAAATGAAGCTCGCCTCCATGAACGGCGATACTCTGTCATTCAATTTATCCCAGGACGCCGATATTGATGAAGCTCATGACATGCACATGCATGCTGCAGCGGTGACCTTTAACGGAAAGGACCAGATCACCCAACAATGGACAAAATTCGAACCGGGCAAACCGAACCAGACCGTAAAGGTTGCCTACTCCCGTATTCAATGAGCCAACAATTTTCGTCAGGGACCCCAATCCTATGAATGGGGTCCCATTTTTCCAACAGCTCCGATGTTGGTGATTCGAAGAAAGATTTTTGCGATGGCCTATGATGAGAAGCTTGCCATAAACCTTCGTGCCATCCTGAGTGCCAAGCAAGGCATTCAAGAAATGAAAATGTTTGGCGGCCTCTGTTTTCTTCTCAAGGGCCATATGCTCTGCGGTGTGGAGAAGGAACGATTCATGTTTCGTGTGGGTAAGGAACGGGAGGCGAAAGCCCTCAAACGTCCCGGGGCCAGTATCATGGACTTCACCGGAAGACGGATGGGTGGACTTATTTGGGTTGATTCGAAAAAGTGCTCAAAGTCTGCGCTTAAGGAATGGGGGGCTCTTGCCATTGAATTTGTGGGCAGTCTACCTCCCAAGAAGAAACAATAATTCAGGAATCATTATTGGTAAACCATACGGAATATATTATGGGCCCGAGGTAATCGGCCCATGGAGAATGAGGAAACTACATGCTAATGCACCGGATCGTGTCGAGGAAAGAATGGCTTGCGGCTCGCCAGGAATTCTTAGAAAAAGAAAAGGCCTTCACTCTTCAGCGCGATCAATTAAGTCAGGAGCGCCGTGAATTGCCTTGGATGAAGATCGATACCTCCTATGTTTTTGACACACCCACAGGCCAAGAATCCCTATCCGACCTGTTTGACGGTCGAAGTCAGCTCCTGGTGTATCATTTCATGTTTGGTCCTGATTGGGAGGAAGGCTGCCCAAGTTGTTCTTTTTTAGCTGACAATTTCAACGGAACTGATATTCATCTCAAACATCGTGATGTGACGCTGATCACCGTTTCAAAAGCTCCCCTAGAAACTCTCGAAGCCTACCGCTCTCGCATGGGCTGGAATTTTAAGTGGGTGTCTTCTGTTGCGAATGATTTCAATCGAGACTTTCATGTCTCATTCTCTTCCGATGAAATTAAAAAGGGGGAGGTGTATTACAACTATCAGAAGAGCCAACAACCTAGCGAAGAACTTCCTGGGGCGAGCGTGTTTTACAAAGACGAAGAAGGGACGATTTTTCATACTTACTCCACCTACTCGCGTGGGT
>JAYWMS010000388.1:0-2005 GCA_035873215.1 Nitrospirota bacterium
TTCTTCCATCGCCATTAAATCTCCAATGATTCCTGAGATCTGGTTTCCTGTAATCATGGCGCGCAGTTGGTTTATCAAGTCTGGTTTTGTGCTCAAGGCGGCTGGACTCAGGAGTTTTGACAACATTAAATCTGCGATTGCGGTGACACCTCGTTTATAGGCAATTTGTGCCATCGAAAAGCGAGCGGCCTTCCCTTCTGGCGTATCACCTTGTGCACGAGTGTCGGCAAAGACGAGTGCCTGGACATACTTGGCATATCTTCCATACAACGCAAAGAGGATGTAACCTCCCATGGAGAGGCCGACAAACGTGGCTTGGGTGATCGAGAGGTGTTGCAATAAGGCGATCACATCATCTGCAAACTGCTCCAACGTATAGCGCCACATTGGCGCATCAGATTCCCCATGCCCGCGTAAGTCTATGGTGATCACCCGATAGTGGCTTTGAAGGGCCTCGACCTGAGGCGTCCACATTGTGCGATTAAGAGGGAAGGCGTGGAGAAAGATGATTGGGGCCCCTTGGCCTTCATCTGAGTACCCAAGGTCAATGCCATTCACATGAGCTTTCATGAAATTCTCCGATGAGGTAAATCGTAATTATCAGGCGATGGTTTGAATGCAAGTATATTTGCAGGGTTTCGCCCCTGCAGACGAGGTCCTTTTGTTTTGGCAAAAGGACCCAAAACCATTTGGTGCCTGCCACATCCCTTTGGTAAAAACCAAAGGGTTCCCTCCAACGCTTGACCAATTGGGCGGCTGCGGAACTCGCTTCGCTCAAACAGTCCTCGCCGAACTTCCCAATTGGTCTGCGCGTCTCCGGCTGTGCCAGAAGCGCCAGGAATCGAAAGCTGTGGATTAGTATGCCAAGAAGCGTGTGTCGTGTTTGCGCGTGTTCTTTGCCGCGTTATAGCATAGGTCATCTCGTGAATCCTACCGTCTTCAAGAGGAATCATGTCCATCGATGATGAGGATCAACAACCCGATTTGTTTGTACAGTCATCTCCAGGACCTGTGTCAACTTCTGCTGCGACTTATGGTCCGTTAGCCGAACGACTCCGTCCTCAAACCTTTGCTGAATTTGTTGGACAAGACCATGTCCTTGCTGAAAACCATTCACTTCGTCAGGCGATCGAATCCGATCAGGTACCTTCCTTAATCTTATGGGGCCCTCCCGGGTCGGGAAAGACGACGTTGGCGCATATCATTGCTCAACATTCTCAAGCCACGTTTGTCTCGTTCTCTGCTGTGATTAGCGGGGTTCCTGAATTGCGTGTCCTTATTAAAGAAGCCATGCAACGCCGACGAGTCAACGGTCAACGAACCATTCTCTTTGTGGATGAAATTCATCGATTCAATAAGGCCCAACAAGATGCGTTTCTTCCCTATGTCGAACGTGGCGATATAACGCTGATCGGAGCCACGACTCAAAATCCGTCATTTGAGGTCATTGCGCCGTTGTTGTCCCGGTCTATGGTGATTGAATTGCATCCCTTAACTGATGAGGCGATGGCCGTGATTATCGATCGGGCAATGACCGACACAGAACGCGGTCTTGGAATTTCTCAGGTCACCCTAACCGATGAAGCCCGAAGTGCACTCGTGCAATATGGGAATGGCGATGCGCGCTCGACGTTGACGGCGTTAGAGTATGCTGTGAGGCAAGTCACGTCGAACAGCAAAATTCAGAACATTCTGGACCACGAATCCCTTGCCCGCATGTTACAGAAAAAGTCATTACGGTATGACAAGGACGGAGAGGAGCATTACAACATCATCTCTGCCTATATTAAAAGTCTTCGAGATTCCGATCCGGATGGCGCGCTCTATTGGATGGCGAGAATGCTGGAGGGTGGGGAAGATCCCAAGTTTATCGCGCGTCGGATGGTCATCTTTGCCTCAGAGGATGTGGGCAATGCTCAACCAATGGCCGTGGTTGTCGCGACAGCGGTATTCCAGGCTGTCATGCAGGTGGGCTTGCCTGAAGCACAGATTAATCTGGCGCAAG
>JAYWMS010000439.1:0-6350 GCA_035873215.1 Nitrospirota bacterium
CCGGATTATTGTCAGAGATGCTGATGAGAAATCGATCAAGAGTGTACAGATTCAGAAGCAAGAGGATTCACCGTCTGAATCTCATCCAGGGGAAGAGGAAGCATCTTCTGATTCCTCTCAGGAATGAAACAATCACCTCACACCTTTTCCTTCTCTAAACCTACCAACAACTCCTCTAACTGTGCTTCCTTTAACACAGGAATGCCGAGACGGTTAGCATCCACAAGTTTTGATCCAGGATCGTGCCCTTCGATGACAAACGATGTCTGTTTGCTCACACTGGAGGTTACGCGGCCGCCGTGCGTCTCGATGCGCTCTTTGGCTTCCTGTCGAGTCATTCGTTTCAGTCCGCCGGTAAGCACAAATGTTTGTCCGGCGAGGGAAGGATGTTTATCGACAAGAGGATTCTGAATTTCTTGAACTTTTACTCCTTTTTCAATCATATGCTGAATAACGGCAACATTCCGGGGTTCTGCAAAAAATTGTACAACACTTGCGGCAATCTCCGAACCAACACCAGGAATTTCCTGAAGATTCTCTTGTGTAGCGCGCATCAGATTATCCAGTGAACAAAAATGTTGGGCCAGTAGTTTCGCAACATGGTTTCCAACATGGCGAATGCCAAGACCTATCAACCAGCGATCAAACGTTGTGGATTTGCTTTGATTAATGGCTTCGATCAACTGGGTGGCCGATTTCACCGCGAATCCATCAAGCCTGCTGATTTGGTCTACGGTTAAACCAAAGATACCCGATAAATCGGACACCAATGCGTGGGTGACTAATTGTGCCACGGTCTTCTTTCCGAATCCCTCAATATTGAAGGCCCTCTTCGAGGCAAAATGTTCCAATGCTCCCTTCAATTGCGCCGTACACACCGTATGCCCGGTGCAATAATAGATAGGACCCTCCTGAATCACATGCGAGTGACAGACCGGACATTGATTCGGTACTTGAAACGAAGTTCCTCGCACTTCCCCCTTAACTGCAACGCGTTCAACGATATCCGGGATGACGTCACCCGCCCTTTCAACTCTTACCGTATCCCCTACGCGAACATCCTTGCGGGCCACCTCTTCTACATTGTGTAAAGTTGCCCGGCTGATCGTCACACCGCCAACCTCAACGGGATCGAGTAGAGCCACAGGAGTGAGGGCGCCGGTTCTTCCGACAGAGACCACAATATCATGTACTTTAGTCAATTCCTTGCGAGGCTGGAATTTAAACGCGATAGCCCACCGGGGGCTACGTGACTTTTCGCCAAGATGCTCTTGAAAATCCCGTTGATTGATTTTCACCACAATGCCATCAATTTCATAGGGCAAGCCCTCACGCTGATGTTCCATCTCTTGATGAAAGATCAGCACGTCATCAATTGCGGGACACCGCCGGCGGAGGAGAGGAATGGGAAGTCCCCATTCCTCTAGCATTGTCGCGGCTTCCCAATGAGAAGAGAACGGACTATTTGAAGTCACCATCAAATCATAACAGGTAAGAACCAACGGACGCGCGGCAGTCATCCGTGGATCAAGTTGGCGTAATGAACCCGAAGCAGCATTCCGGGGATTGGCAAAGGTTTCTTCACCCAGTTCCGTCAGACGACGATTCAGCTCTTGAAAATCAGGCAATCGCAGGTAGACTTCCCCACGAATCACGATTCGTTCTGGCAAAGTCGGATGATTGAGCAATTGAAGCGGCAAGGACCGAATTGTCCGAAGGTTGCTCGTGATATCTTCCCCCATGACACCATCCCCCCGAGTCGACCCCCTGACAAACATACCGCTCTCGTAAACGAGCTCAACCGACAACCCATCGAATTTTGGCTCCACAAGGTATTCAACTTGATCAACAGCTAACTCACGTCGAACACGTGAATCAAACAAAAGGATGTCATCTGAATAGACAACGGAGTCCAGACTCAGTAATGGACGATCATGCTTCACTTTGGGGAAGTTTCCCGAGGCCGTGCCCCCAACCCGTTGCGTTGGAGAATCACGCGTCACGAGTTTTGGGTACTGCGCTTCTAACCCTTGCAGATCTTTGAACAGTCTATCGTATTCCGAATCCGCTACCTGAGGACGATTTTTAACATAATAGAAAAAGTCATAGTGACGGATTTTTTCCCGCAAAGATTGAAACTTTGCCCTGACCTCAAGATCCTGCTCATGTTTGGAAAAGAGATCCACCATATATACTCAGTTTGAAATCAAAACACTTAAAAATCCCGAATAAATTTTGAGGCAAAGCCGCGAATATCATGTCCATTCAATACGTGAAACTGTCGTAGACGAGCAATAGTTTGACCCGAGAACCTTGACAACGGAATGGGTATCAACTTTCGTTGAAATTTTCCGGCTATACGTTTCCATTGTAGGCGAGGAGGGCCCGGGCTCACGACTGTAAAATATGGCGTCAATGAATGTGCCGCAGCCCCAGCAATGAGTCGCTCTTCCAAGGTTGTTGCAAAATTTAGCCGGGGATCTTCCCAAATATTGGGAATCGGTCGAGGAGGAAAAAGAAAGAGCGTCCCGCCATAGAGCGATTGACCGATACCCGGTCCCGTCATATTTTCTAAAAAGGGAGTGGCAAAAAAGCTCAACGTGGATTCTTTCTCATGCTCTGCATACCAGGTGGCCTGCCACGAGAATTTTTTAGGATCCGCCGGGACCTCGAATAAAAACACCACGATCTCAACTGTGCCGCGGGAAGGGGGGATATCTTTCACGTAAATTTCACGAATTTCCTTCCCATTCTTTGGATGCCAATGCCGCAAGGTTTCTCGCAAGTCAATCCCATCACGAATCGAGGTGGTAAATTTATCCACCCGTGCTAAATCCGCCCCCAAAACGGCTCTAGCTTGCTCACGCACATGCGCGGTAAATCCCTCAATTCGATCATCCTCCGGTGGCCACGAACATTGTCCATAGGGATTCCATCGATATGCCCACTGTTTTTTCTTGCTCTGAGAAGGCGGTGGCTTGAGGGAAATCCTGCGCCAGGTCATGGGACTGCCCTGCAAGCGATTCTTGGCATGAGCTATTTCCCCATCTGGTGACTCTAATTGATTAATGCCAACATTATAGACGGGCCATCTACCATCGGATTCATCAGAATCTTGATAGACATAGCTCTTTGCAGTTTCTAGGAGAGTAATTGCATATTCATCACCAGCCATTTGTTTCGCCGCGACGACCAGCGTGTACAGATCAGGTGTGAGGCGGTCCTCAAGAAGGGCCAGGTTTCGCACATAATGAAGATACATTTGCAGGAGCTGAGGAGTCACCCAATTGTGCTCTTGAAAAATATTTGGAGATCGTTTCCCCTGCCAACGAATCCGCGTTTCTAAAAGCAATTCCTTGATCCCGTCAATGGAAAGATGTCGATCTGAACGAGCGTCAGCGCGTCGCTTTTCGAATAATTCGGTAAGAAATGGCAGCTCGCACAAAGCAAAATACAAATGAGAAGGATTAA
This sequence comes from Nitrospirota bacterium, assembly GCA_035873215.1. Lineage (GTDB taxonomy): Bacteria > Nitrospirota > Nitrospiria > Nitrospirales > UBA8639 > JAYWMS01. The sequence continues at coordinate 3,472 of JAYWMS010000439.1, forward strand.
CTGAGCAAAGAAAAGGTGATTGTACACCTGATTCAGGAGCAGAATACGGCGATCGTCGCTGATAGGCCTCGCGCAACCATGGCCAATCTTCCATGGTGCATAAGCAGATAATAAAGGAGTAATCCAATTCCAGTTCATGAAGCTTAAAGGCCATCCATGTAATGCGGTGCCATCGTTGGCTATCTGGTTTAGGATATGGCATGAACGGCATTAACCCCGAAGCGAAAGCCGAAAACGACACGTACTTTACGGCATAAGGATCAGGGACCGGAAAGACCACTGATTCGAAGCAAGTGACATCTCGATCAATATAAGCTCGATCGATTCCTTCCCTCATGGCCGCACGCAATGCCATGATTACCGATTGACAGGGATCAACGGGAATGAAACTTTTCCTGCGACCCTCTTGCTGATGGGGCTCAGGCAAAACGATGAGACTAATCGATGGGAGACGTTGAATACCTTCTTCCACTAACGTTTCAACTGATGAAGGTAAAGGGACCGCGAGGCAATCTATTTGCGTGGACAACAGGATTTCTCGGATCTCCTGAGCAATATCGCCACTTCCATGCTGGATTGGCAAAATTTTGATTTTTGAGGAAAGAAAAAATACCGTTTCAGTGTTTTCGGTCAGCCGTTTCATGGTCGATGATTGTCATTAGTGCCTAACACCGCTTGTGTTGTTCCGAAGGAAACGAACAAGAAATGTTGTTCTTTCAACCTCACTTATCCGGATGTAACGGATCATCAGGCTCAAAAAAGAAATCTCCCAGACCACGAGGCAATGATTGTCCACCAACTGTCCTCTTACGTCGATGGGCCAAAGCATCGAGATCTTCTGATTCTTCCCCTAAGACCTTGATTAATGCCTCTCTCCAAGCGGCGTCGCGAGAAAGCGGGTGAGCAGAATCCTGGGCCAAGCGCTTCAGCGCATATTGCAAAATATGAATTCCGTCACGCACTGAATATCCTAAATCCAGGTTGTGGGCTTTTTGCAAAAAGTCCACCGTGAGCAACAAGATATCCTCGGGTGCAAATGGCAATTGATATTGCAGGATGGCCAACTCATGTTCACGATTAGGGAATTCAACCTTCAGAGTAGGTTGAAGCCTAGAGAGGATATAATCAGGCACTTCATAGGTGGATGCGTCTTCATTCATTGTCACACAGCATCGAAACTCACGGTGCGCCATAATTTGAATGCCAGCAATGACCGATTCCACGTACCGTCGATGATCCAACAATGGTGCGAGGGACGCCCAGCTTTTTTCATTCATCCGATTGCCTTCATCCAGCAAACACACTCCGCCAGTGACCATAGCGGTGACCAAAGGAGATGCCTGATAGGTAATGGTCCCACCTTCCGCAATGACGGGTGTGACAATCAAGTCTTCAGGTCTTGTGTCTGCCGTGCACTGATAGATATACAACGGTTGCTTGCGTTCACTGGCAGCCGACATCACTAATGTCGTCTTCCCGATACCAGGTTGCCCAATGACACGGGGACTCAGAGGTACATCTTGTTCTGCAATGACTAACCAACACGCCAACAATTGTAGCAGAACCTCCCGATCCCCAATCCATTTTTGGTCGGAAGAAAAGCTTTGGGCAAGTCGAAGAGTCGTCCCCTGAATCTCAAGGCTCCGGTTGAAACAAGATTCCATACATCATCTTCCTAGTAGAATTTGTGCCGTCTTCAACGAGGCTGCCAAGGAAGAAAAAACTAACATAGGAGGTTTGGAGGGTCAATTAATGCCTAGCCGCAGTCTCCCATTTGACTACTCAGAACATTTGACATTACATGATTCTCGTTCTATTCTTTTGAGCAATAAATCACCTAGGCTTAATACCGTAGTCGGGACCACTGCGATCGAACTCATTTCACGTAACATGCCTGCCGCGAAAGATTTTCGAAGGACTGATGACCAGCATGAAAGGAAAGATGATGCAACAAACTAATGTGCCTAGCCAGATGACCAATGGCCTGATCAGGCTTGTGGCTGTGAGCCTTATGATTGGTGGATTGATCAGTGGATGTGTCAGCAAAGAAAAATTTGAACAAGAAAAGGCACGCGCGTTAAATTTCCAACGGTTATTGGCACAAGAAGAAAAGCGGACAGGAGACCTGAACACACGGGTGCAAGAAGCCAAGCGACAGCTCAGCTCCCTTGAATCTCAAAACAGGGATTTAACGATAGAACTTGAGGCCTTGCGTGATCAAATGGCTCGCCAAACGAAAAGCATGGCTGATTCTATGGAACAACCCCGAAACTCGGATATGCTCTCATCAGATATGACCCTGTCTGAAAAATCATTGTCCGAGTTTGGCCTTAGTGATTTGTCGTTTAATGAGTCGGATTTTAAGGATTTTGATATTTCTGCTGGAACATCCTCAACGTATACGGTTGTTCGAGGTGATACCCTTTATAGAATCGCCAAAAACAACGGCGTCACTGTCACTGATCTGAAGAATTGGAACAATTTATCTGGCAATATCATTTCAGTTGGACAGAAACTTGTTGTCAATCGTCCCTAGCCGCACTATATAACGAAGCGAAAGAGACAGAAAAACCAGCACGCGACACGTTTATGAAAATTAGCTAGTGAGCACCTTTCATACCCTTTACCCGCCAGGTTTGAATCTTAAAAAATACCCTACTTACCTAGGACTCAAAATTGTTCAATCTCCACTAAGGCCTAGGTCATCAAGAACACAATCTTTCCTTGGTACCGCTACCGCTATGTACGCGAGTTAAAAATCCAATGGCCTGGAGAAAAACAAAGGGTTATGGTGAAGAAAGCAAGTTTACACAACACATGTGCAAAATTGAGTCACCCTCCATTTTCACATTGCACTCAAATAAAGGGATGGAATTTAC
>JAYWMS010000441.1:0-8120 GCA_035873215.1 Nitrospirota bacterium
ATATTTTTTTGTGCCCCAGCATATATGAGGCCAAATTGATTGACCTCAATGGGACGAGATAAAATCGTTGAAGAAAAATCGGCGACCAACGGGACGTCACCCGTCTTAGGCACCCAATGAAATTCCACCCCCCCAATGGTTTCATTTGGTGTGTAATGGACGTAGGCAGCCTCTTTACTCAAGGTCCAAGAATCAAAGGAAGGGATGCCTGTAAAATTGTCACGCTCTGAGGATGCGGCCAAGTCTACCGTGCAATACTTTTTGGCCTCGCTAATGGCTTTTTTACCCCAAGCACCGGTTAAGATGTAATCGGCGTGGCTTTTCCCCCGAAGGATGTTCATTGGGATAGCCGCAAACTGCGCTGTGGCACCTCCCTGTAAAAAAAGCACCTTATAGTTCGAGGGCACACCCAACAAATCACGAAGGTCTTGCTCAGCCTCCGCATGAACTGAGACAAACTCTTTCCCTCGGTGACTCAACTCCATAATAGAGGCACCTACCCCATGCCAATCCGGCAATTCGGCTTGGGCTTGCTGTAATACCGCTTCCGGCAACATGGCCGGCCCAGCGCTAAAATTAAAGAGCCTCCCCATGAACCTCTCCTCAAAGTTCGAACACTGAAAGGGTTAAATATTGCAGGACGTTTTATCTAGAACAGCGCTTCCCTGACCCTGTGATTGACATGCAACACTTTATTAATAAAGCAGCATCAGTCTTTCAACTCCAGACCGGGAGAACGTGGTGCTACAACACGATGAACGCAGAAAGGGCTGTACGCTATCATATGGTCTATTGAGGGTCAAGGAGACTCATGGACAAGAGAACGAAAAATAAAAGAGTTCCTTGCCAAGTCGGCCTTGGAGGGAAGACAACCCACGCTTCAGGACACAAGACAAACGTCTTGTCATGCCCTAACAGGTTTGCTTACAATGCAATCCGCTTCACATCCAAATGAGCTTGAGAAAGAGGAGACCGTGGAAGGATTCCGATTTGAAAAGCGGGGGGAAGGTTCCTACTACAAAGTCTTATTGCATATTGGAAGCACCTTCGTTCCAATAAGCGACAAAGATGTCGATGAGCTCAAAAAGCAAAGTCCAATCATGGGTGAAAAATTTGTGGACTTTTTTCTAGATCGAGTTGGCTACTCCTCGTATCTCAAAGATCAAATTCGTGCGGAACTCCGGAAACTCGGCGAGGCCCCCAAACAAATTTCCACTCTCCGACAGTTGATCCTGGAACTGTAATCATAACCCCCATACCGTAATAAGTGATCGGTGATCACTAATCCGCGATTTGATCTCGGCTTGAAATTGGCCTGTTGTGCGGTACAGACTTCTCTTCACTCATAATCGTCAGCAGGCATTGTTCTTTTTAACAATCGGTGTTCACCTGCCGACCAATCAATCATGATACCCGCCTACAATCTTATCGATAAAATTTAAGATCGTTGTTTTCCGTGACGGATCTTTTTCCAATTCGAAAGCCCGCTGGTAAAGATCACCCGCAATAGCGGGTTTGCGCTTAAGATCGTAGACGCGCCCGATTCCAAACGTCGCGCTCGCGTCATCGGGATTGGCCTTAAGCGCGAGACCAAACGTGTCAAGCGCCGCGTCAACCTGCCCCTTTTCGATTAACATCCATCCAACGGATGTCGCCGCAGGAGCAAAATCCGGACTGGTCTTCATGGCCTCTTGGTATTCCCGTAGGGCCATGTCCATTCGTCCTTTTTGTTCATAGACTTTCCCAAGTGCATACCGGACTTGACCATCGTTAGGGTCGAGTTTAACCGCTTCCTTGTATGAGACAATCGCGGCATCAATCTTTCCTTGTTCAGCCAAAGCGCAGCCTAGATTCATATGGCCCAAAAGATCGTTGGGTCGCATCTTGATAATTTCCCGATATTGAGGAATAGCCATTTCCAACTGGCCTTGCTCCTGAAACGCCACTCCCAAATTGAGTCGTGCGGCAATATAGGTCGGATCAAGCCTCACCGCTTCGCGATACGATTTGATCGCCTGATCAATACGCCCCATGCGTTGTTGAATTTGCGCCAAAAAGAAATGCGGGTATGGCGATTGCGGGTCGTGTTTCATCGCCTCATGGTAGGAACCAATTGAGTTCTCGGATTGCCCGGATTGTGCCAGGAACAAACCGTACAACAAGTGAACCGATGATGTAGCCGGATGCTCCTGCCGCAATCGATCGACCCACTCTTGGACCTTGGTGATATCCCCCTCTTCTTGCAAGCATTTTGGATACACCTGCCAGGCCAAACGAAAATCGCCTTTTAAAAGATAGACGGCATTCAAGGCGAAATATGCCAGTGGACCACCAGACTCACTGTCCGCCCACGCCTGACCTCGTTCTAAGGCACCATCCCAATCACCACAAATGATGACTTCGCTGACTAACGCTTCATCAGACATCTCTCAATCCTGTCCTGTTTATCATCATGTTCCGTTGCTTACATACGTTTGAACTTTGCAGGCGCGCCGCCTTGCCAAGCAGTCTAACGGGTTAGCGTATCCTCAACATCCGGCGGTGTGGCTTGAATCAAGTCCCCTAAGTAGGGATAGAATTCTGCGATCTTTTGCTTCATCTGCCAGGCTATGGTGCGATAGGACCAGTGCCCTTTCACGCCCGATCGCAACTGGGAAATATATTCAGCCTCGGCATAATCCATCTTAAACAAGCAGCGCACCCGAAATCCGAAGGGTAAGGCATACAACGCCGATTCCTGATCCATCCCCCGCAACCGGTCAATATCTACCGTCAAGGCATCCATCGCCATACAATAATCACGGTCCAAACCAGCGGTGTTCAAAGGCGGAGGCACATCGTACCCATGCAGCGTAGTAAAATTCTGTTGGATCTGTTGACACCGACGGTGCCGATGCAAATCACGCCACCCACCGATGTCCATTAGCACATCAAAGATCAACGCATAGCCACTTCGAAACTCCTTAATCAGCTCGTCATACGGTCCCCGCTTCTGCATCGCGATAGCAATAGTTTCCTGCTTTTCTTTCTCGGACCACTGTTGAACCATGTTCAACAAATTACGGTAGGGCGCATGACAGCCACGATACAACAACGTCGTCACCAACTCATCCATGGGATGGTGTGGCTCCAACAAATCAACGGGTATGACCTGCTCTACCCATCCCGATGGTTGATCCAAACCAGCCTTCCTGACGACTTTCTTCGCATGGCGCAGCAAATCTCGATAGACTTCTGACTGATAGGCATTCGCATTCGCATGTCGAGCCAACGTCGGCGCTAAAGGTTCGGGTTTTGTGGCATCATCACCGCACAATTTCGCCCACACATCTGATGGCGCTTTCGCACAAGCTTCCTTCAGTTCTTCACCTATCGATAATAGTTCGGGCAACTGGGAGGATAAAAACCTCGCCATCTGTTTTTCCAAGGTACGGATGCTCACGACTTGGCCAACGTTCGTTTTTGCGGCAAGGGGAAGCAAGTAACGAGTGACATCATAGACCCGGGCAGCCAGCGTTCGATCATAGTCGGACTGCTTCAGCGCATCGGGTTTTGGAAATTGATCACGAAGCGACTGGAGTAGTGGTCCATGAAATGCCCGATAAAGATTGAACAAGCCTCCAAGAATTCCACGGTAGACGCCTTCGGTTTCCGTTCCTTCAATCGTCGAGGGCACATAACACCCGGCAATCCCAAAGTTTTGATACCGGCTGGATTTCGCTTGTCCATCCCAGAGAGGTTCATCCTCTACACGAATCGCAGCGAGTTCGGAAATATTTTCTAAACAAACCGTGACATGTCCAAGGTCCGCAATGGAGCCATGCCCATACGCAAAATAAAATTGTTCCCAAAATTTTTCCGACGAATGCGAGTGAACCCAGGTTAAGCTTTCTTCAATCGAGTCCGGCGAGCGGCTATAACGAGCCAATGCGTAGGCCGATTTTTCCGGTGGCATGGGTGCCAACACCACCACATGGCGTGATTTCAGTTCTTCGGTTGACATGCGATCAACTTTCTTGGGCTTGGAAGAATTCCAGTTTTGTGATCCGTGACGGGCAAGCGGTTTCCGTGAAAGAAACCCTATGGTTCTATTCCCCCTTCGCTTCCCCCTTCCCGGATTACGGCTCACCAATAACGACCTAGGGGAACACCGCTGGTCGTTATTTTCAATCATCGATCAAGAGCATTTCACTATAGTCAGCCAGTCTTCTGATCTCAAGTCAACGGATGGCTTCGCCGAAAAACCTAAGAAAAAACCTTGAAACCCCTTTAAACTCTGGCTACACTCCGCCGCCAATGAACCTCAAACCACTTCATACCCTATGACCCAGTCCGATCGACAATCCATGCACGGTCAATGGTCCTCCCGATGGACCTTTATTATGGCAGCTACTGGCGCAGCCGTAGGCTTGGGCAATATTTGGAAATTTCCGTACTTGACCGGTGAACATGGTGGAAGCGCCTTTGTCTTGATTTACATCGTGTGTGTCGCGCTGCTAGGAATTCCGATGATGATGGCCGAGGTCATGCTGGGTCGACGAGGCCGACAAACACCGGTCAATACGATGCGATCGTTGATCCAGGAATCGGGCACCAGCCAAAATTGGCAACTCATTGGTTGGTCCGGGACGTTGGCCGGCATACTGATTCTGTCTTATTACAGTGTGATTGGTGGATGGACCATCGCCTACATGTGCTATTCCGCAGTGGGGACGTTTGCCGGAGTCATAGGTAAGGATGCATCGGCATTATTTGGGACCTTCGTGGGAAATCCGTGGGCCCAGGTCGGTTGGCATACGGTGTTTTTGATAATGACAATGGGCATTGTAGCCCGAGGAGTGAAAAGCGGACTAGAAAAAGCCGTTCAGTTGTTGATGCCTGCGCTGTTGGTCCTACTCTTGATCTTGGTGGGTTACGCGATGACAACCGGGTATTTTATGAAAGGATTGGCCTTTCTTTTTACCCCAGACTTCAGCCAGATTTCTCCCACAAGCATGCTCACGGCCATGGGGCAAGCCTTCTTCAGCCTGAGTCTCGGCATGGGCACAATTATGATCTATGGTTCATATGTCCCTAAGGGCACGTCCATTGCAGAAACATCGACACTCATCGCCCTAGCCGATACTGGGGTAGCCTTGCTTGCCGGCATGGCGATTTTCCCTATTGTCTTTGCTCATGGACTAGAGGCGGGCGCAGGGCCAAGCCTCATTTTCGAAACGATTCCCGTTGCCTTTGGGAACATGGCCGGAGGGATGCTCTTCGGGACTTTATTCTTCCTCTTATTGCTCGTCGCGGCATGGACCTCTTCTATATCCCTAATCGAGCCAGCTGTGACCATGCTGATCGAAAACTTTAATATGAGTCGCCCGCAAGCCGCATTCTGGAGCGGGCTCGTGACCTGGCTCCTTGGATTGGGGACCGCCTTCTCGTTTAACATTTGGGCAGAGGTCAAACTCTTTGGCATGAACATTTTCGAGCAACTCGACTTTCTCACCTCGAATTTGATGCTGCCTCTGGGAGGAATTGGCATCGCTATTTTTGCAGGCTGGCTGATGACAAAAGAAACCAGTCAAGAGGAGTTCGCGATGACCAGCAAAGCAGGATACACCACCTGGCAGATCCTCATCCGTTACATCGCCCCCATCGCCGTTACCATCGTTCTCCTCCACGCCATCGGCTTATTTTAATTTCAATCTCAATCAGGCTAAGAGAAAACTCTCTAAGACCCGTTCTGTTCCAACTGCCTCTAAAGCCTTCAGACTGGGAAGATTGTCACTCTGCACACGGGCGCACACGAGCGGAATCATACTGAGGTTCATCTTCTGGGCCGCTTCCGTATACAAATGCTTGCCAATTCCTTGGCCACGGAGATCAGGGCGAACGACAATAAATTGAATCTGCCAACATTGGGGGATGAGCAATTCCGCATCGGATCCCAAGCTCCATGACACATGTCCCGCCAAACCCTGTTCGTCATACAGGTTGAGAATTCCTCCATTCAATCGACTCTGGTCTATACCTTTTCGCAATTGAGTGATAACTATGGCCCGATCAGGCCCTAACACGTTTGGCTCAATCAGCCGACATAAGTCTGGCCACCAAGCATCAAGATCTTGGTTGAAATCTAGAGAAAATCTCCTCGACAAGTCGGAATTTTGAACCATTGGCAACGTGCTTCCCCAATCCCCGACATAGGCACAAGCTTCCAACTGGGCATGACCCCACTCACATAGATAGGAAGTCCCCCTATGTTGAGGATGGAAAGCCACTTGAATAGCATCAAACGGAAGTGGCCATTCCTGCTTCACTATATTGACGATGGCCGTCCAGTCGGATTTTTTCGTCACGAACCAATGCTCTAGAAACGCAATTCGCTGGCGGGACCAGGTTCCCATTCGTGGAGTCACGATCAGTCCCCATTGTTCCCCTGCACCAACGTATCGTGGAGCTAAGTCTTCAAGACGTGAGACCTGATACACAGACATCAGCTCATCTTGAATATCCACACTAATGACTTCCGAAAACGGGTTCGTGGAGACCCGAAACAGCACATCCCACCGATGCGACACTGGAATGTTTGATGCCTGTTCAATAATCCTCGGCACGACTGAAAGCCGTTCTTCTCGAAACTTTTGAATGATCCGTTGGGGAAGGTCCAAATTCTTCATGGGAAAGATTTTACGCCCTGGGACAAAATTCTACGGAATCCTCAAAACAAATAGACGGTTGCAACCAGTTGAGATTGTTGGTCGAAAGCCACAGTCAGAAGCATCTGGCATGCATACCTCCACCTTTATGAATGGTTACTTTGAAGAGACAGGTCCGAATAAAGGCAGGAGATTTCTCAAAAATTTCTTTCACGTTCCTTCACAGCGGGCTTCCTGGACACAATGTTGTAACAAGAGTTGGATTTCTCGGGTTTGAAGTGCCTGCAATTCAGCTTTCAATTCTGGCGTATTTACCCGTACGCAAGATTCACACAAGTCGATAAAGATCAACGGGTCCCAAGTCCCAGAGCTATTGATTTCCGCGAATGCTGTTAAGCTCGGCAACCCCTGGCTCGTGTGTTCACCGGCTAATTGTTGAAAGACCGGATGGTTCCCCACGCGGTGAAACCAATATCTCGCATTGCCGGCATCCGGCTCACGTCGATGTACGATCCCATGCCAATAGCTACCTTCAATTGTGTCGAGATCCTGGGCCACGCTGTGAGCTTCCTCCCACGCATCTATGGCTAACAGCAGTCCAGCTTTGACAGCTTGGGCCATATCGGGATTACCAATGGGACAACCCAATAAATCTTCTATTGTCACACCGAGCAATTCGTCGACCAGCCCACGTGAACGATTTGAAGAATGCCGTACAAGATCAAGGCTGCCAAGCAAAGGCTCGATCCTCAAAAACAACTCAGCACCTTTACTGGATGGCGGAAAAGGATTCACGAGACGATCAGAACCACCGATGAGAATTTCGAGCGAGGGAGGCCCCAAGGACTACAATTAAGGATACAAAAGAACGATCAACACCTGGAAGAAGGATGAGGTACGACACCATAAATCAGATACTGAAAGCCCGATCCAGCAGGGTGTTCAAAAAGGTTCGTCCAGCAAGGCCGCAGGAACTCTGGCGCCGCGGAGCGTACTCATAGTACGTGAGCACGACAGAGTTTCGAGAACGCCGCAGGCGGACTTTTTCAACACCCTGCTAAGGGAAGAAGATCGAAAACCCGATGGTCGTCAACACCGCATTGATGCCTGAATTCCGATCACCAAGACCCGCATTGGAAATATGATGAAATCTGACTGCCCCCCCTAACGCCATAGATTCGGTTACAAAAAATTGTACGCCGGGTCCGGTTTCCATGAGAAATTCAAACGGTGTGCTTTGTTCGGGAATTCTCGGGGCCAGGTCAGTCCAAACCACCCCGGCACCAAAATCCCAATAGGGCATGACAGAGCCAAAGGTTAGGAAGTTATATCGCAACACCACAGATCCTCCAAGCAACGTCGCGCTGAAGGGCTGAAAGAAATGGGCTCCAACAGGTTCAATGAGTACTTCAAATGCACCACTCAATAGACCCGCCTCTAGTTGATCAGTGAACACGTAACCTATTTGGGGTA